>BTTF01000077.1:0-9389 GCA_036244995.1 bacterium
TATAAAAGAGGGGTCAGGTCTCAACATTTGACACTTCTCCAGTTGTGTGTTAAATGTTGAGACCTGACCCCTTAGATAACAAAACGTCTTTCCCTCAAAGGAGGAAATAAGCGGACTCTCTTCTTTTTCAATTACAGGCAGGACTTCGGCCTCGTTCAGTTGACCGTCGGAACGCTGGGTATCTATCTCAAAGGTCTTTATATCATCCAGTTCATCACCGAAAAATTCCAGCCTGAGCGGTCTGTGCATGTTTGATGGATAAAGATCAAAAACCCAGCCCCTCTCGCTAAACTCACCTTTTTCCGACACAAGAGGCACCTGCCTGTAGCCAATTGATTGAAGACTTTCTGCAAGCCTTTCCCTGCTGATTGTCATTCCCTTTCCAAGCTTTAATATGGAAAGGGATAAATCCTCCGGCCTCCACGTAGGTGAAAGGAATGCATCCATTGAACCGATAAACAGTCTTCCCTTTTTGAGTTCCAGGATATTCTTAAGCCGTATACCCGTGGACTCGATACCGCCCTGCTCAGGCATAAAAACGGGGTTATCAGATGTGTCGGAACCATCAAGGATGTTTTGATAGAAAAGCACGTCATTTCTCAGTGCTTCTGCCTCATCCTCTGTGCCGGTAATCAGGATATGGTTACAGTTCCTGTTCTGAAGCGTCATGAGGGCAACAAAAAGGGCTTTGGATGAATCCCTGAGATTGAAAACGTTAAAAACGGGGGCAGACTGTGCTTCAGCCTTTTGCGGCAAAGCTTTAACAATATCCTTGAAGGAAGCAAACAGAAGCGACTTCATGAGGAATGACAAAACCTCTCAATAATCCGCTCAATTATGCCTGTTGAGGAGATACCCGGTCTGTAGGGAAGGCTATAGACCTCCCCGACGAGGTCTGCACCGACAATATCCTTTATCTCCCAGTCCCCTCCCTTAACAAGCACATCAGGCATAATTAGTTTTATAACCTCATATGGCGTATCCTCGGCAAATATGGTAACGTAACTCACCATCTCAAGGGCTGCGAGGACCTCGACTCGCTGGTCCTGAGGGACTATGGGCCTTTTGGTTTTTAAGCTCCTGACGGAAGCATCGGAGTTCACTCCGACTACAAGTACATCGCCCAGGGCTTTGGCCTCCCCAAGATACTGAATATGGCCTGCATGGATTATGTCAAAACAGCCGTTTGTAAAGACAATCTTCTTGCCCTCCGACCTCAGCCTCTCCATCTCTTTCCCGACTTCCTCTCCCTGGAGGATCTTTCTATTTTTCATCTATAAGTAAACGCCTCTCTCTTGCCCTTTCAAGTATCTCCCTGTCGCCTTTATATTTTACCATTTTTAATGCATCATCAAGAGGATACCATGAAGCCACATCAACCTCCCGGTCATGGTTATCCGTGCTCCCGCCCATATACTCAACAAGATAATAATAGACTGTTTTATGGTACTTCGTATTCTCATCCTTAAGGAAATACCAGTATGAGACAGTATCAAGGCTATCCACTATGCGTCCCTTCAGGCCGGTCTCTTCCTGCACCTCTCTCAGGGCAGCCACTTCCGGCTGTTCCCCCTTTTCAACCACTCCTTTTGGAAGTGTCCATACCGAACCGTCCTTCACTGAAACGAGAACAACCTTTATTCCATCGCTGTCTCTTTTGAATACAACCCCGCCTGCAGATATCTGTTTCTTTAGTAAGGCCGGCCTCATCTCAAAGTTCCGGCAATCTCGGGGTTGTTAAATTTCTTCACCCTAAAACCTGAAGGACGGATTCAGGAAGTTTTACCGGTTTCATCTGCTCTGACACAGAGGCAAGTTTCACAAGACCGGAGACAAGCAGCTCTCCTGTCTGCTTTCTCATTACCTGATGTGAGAATGTAATACTGGCTGCACCCCTGTCTGTTATATCTGTCTCAATCATTAGAATATCGCCGTATCTCCCTGACTGACGGTAATGTGCAGAGGCATCAACAACAACAAAATAAACCCCTCTCTCCATCAACCCCTTTAGCGAGACCCCTTTTTGCTCCAGGTATTCAGTCCTTGCACGTTCAAAGTATCTGAAGTAATTGGCATAATAGACTACCCCTCCGCAATCCGTATCCTCATAATATACTTTAACCTCTATCCGGTCTTCCGTCACGACGTACTATTCCCAGAAAAGATTCTTATAAAATCGTTATAGAGTGCAAAGGCCATAAGTAGCAGGATAAGTGCAAGACCTATCCTTTGAGTAATAGCAATTGTCTTTTCGCTGAGGGGTTTTCCCTTGATCCCCTCTATCAAAAACATAAAGATGTGACCTCCATCAAGGATAGGAACCGGCAGGAGGTTAAGGACACCAAGGTTTACACTCAACAAGGCCATAAACATGAAATACGTCAGGAGGCCTGCTGAGGCTGCCTTTCCTGACTCCTGTAAAATAGTCACCGGACCGCTTATGTTCTTTAAAGACACCTGTCTCGTTATCAGCATCTTGATGGAGTCTACAACAAAAAATCCCATCTTGTAAGTGGCTACCACGCCTTTGACAGGGGCATCAAGAACCGAGTCGCTCTGAATGGACTCAAAAAAACCTCCTCCGAGTTTTTTAACTCCGATTCTTCCTATAACTACCTTGGTCCCTGAAGGATCAACCTCATCAACAGATTGAGGAATAATCCTGAGCTTTAAGAGCTTCCCATCCCTTTTTACAACAAAATCAAGTTTCTTGCCCGGGTTTTTGACAACAATATTCACTATGTCAAACCATGTATCAATCCTTTTGTTATCTATCTTTACTATTACATCCCCGGCTTTCAGGCCTGCCTCAGAAGCCGGATAACCCTCCTGCACCTCATCTATAACAGGCAGAATATTGCTTAATACAGGGACATTAACAGGTAGTCCCATTGAGAGCACAGAGGTGAAGATTATATAGGTCAGGAATATATTAAACAACGGCCCGGCAAGAACAATCAGTATCCTTTTGGTAACACTCTGTTGATTAAAAGCCCTCTCTTTTTCAGCCTCGTCCAGTTCCTCGCCTGTCTCCTCTCCCAGCATCTTTACATAGCCCCCAAGCGGAAAGGCAGAGAGCATGTACTCTGTTTCACCTATCTGCCTGCCTATCACTTTTGGTCCAAAACCAAGTGAAAACTTCAGGACCTTTACACCTGAAACCTTGGCCACCAGAAAATGGCCGAGTTCATGCACAAAAACAAGAATTCCCAAGAGTATTATTGCTGATAGAATATTAGACCTCCTTTTACGTTACATGTTATACGCTAATCGTTATACGGAAACAACTATTAATCGTCTCATAATTGAACCGACATCAATCTAAAAATCTCCCCTCACCCCTCTTTACCAAAGAGGGGGATAATCCCTCCCTTTGGCAAAGGGAGGTCAGGAGGGATTTTTTTAATAATTATGTCCACACTATTATGAGACTTTTAATAATTCTCTGAACTTTCTTCTTGCCCAGCCATCAGCCATCATAACAGTCTCTATATCCATAAGGGCTACGGGCTGATGGGCATTAAGCACTTTTTCTATTATAACAGGTATCTGGTGGAAAGTCATACGGCCCTCTATGAACGCATCAACCGCCATTTCATTTACTGCATTAAGAACCGCTGTGGCTGTACCTCCTGCATTCAAGGCCTCGTAAGCATATCCGAGACAGGGGAATCTCTCAATATCAGGTCTCTCAAATGTAAGGGTTCCCAATTCATAGAGATGGCAGGGTGCCAGGACCCCCTCAAGCCTCTCCGGATAAGAAAGGGCATAAGCGATCGGTCCCTTCATATCAGGATGTGACATGTGGGCAATAAGCGCTCCATCCAGGAACTCAACAAGGGAGTGCACAATGCTCTGTGGATGTATAATTACATCAATGTCATGTGATTCAAAACCAAATAGATAATGGGCCTCTATTACCTCAAGCCCCTTATTCATTAATGTTGCAGAGTCAATACTGATCTTCTTTCCCATCTGCCAGGTGGGATGATTAAGGGCTTCTTCGGGTTTTATATCCCTGAGGTCATCAGCCTTTTTCCCATGGAAGGGGCCACCGGAAGCCGTCAGAATCAGCCTCCTGATATCAGAGCTGTTATATCCGTGCATGCATTGAAAGATGGCACTATGTTCACTGTCAACCGGAATAAGTCTGGCCCCGTATTTTGCTATGGCCTCATTGACAAGTGGCCCGGCCATTACAAGGGTCTCCTTGTTGGCAAGACCAATGGTCTTGCCCTCCCTAATGGCTGATAATGTGGGCAACAGTCCCGCAGAACCCGAGATGGCTGAAAGCACAAAATCCGCCCCCGAATAAGCAGCAACATCCTGTATCCCTTCAGGGCCGGACAATATCTCGCTAAATCCAGTAATCTCCCTTAACCTTCCTGCCTCGGCATCATCTGCCACTGCCACAACAAGAGGCCTGAACTCTTCGATCTGTCTTTGAAAAAGTTCAATATTGCGTCCAGCCGTAAGGCCGACCACCCTGAACTTGTCCGGATATCTCCTTATAACCTCAAGGGTTGCAGTACCGATTGAACCAGTTGAACCGAGAATTGTTATATTTTTCATCTACCGGCTTTCAAAAATTAAAAGGATAAGGAGTAATGGATTGATGGAGTATTGGGTCAAGCATCACTCCATTAATCCAATGCTCCAACGCTCCATTTCATATATTTTCTTATGAAACTACATACTTAACAACTACATAAACCACGGGGGTTACAAACAGCATCCCGTCTATCTTGTCAAGCACACCACCATGTCCCGGGATTAGGGAGCTTGAATCCTTCACACCTGAATCGCGTTTGAACATCGACTCCGTAAGGTCTCCAAGGACTGCAATACACCCTATCAGAAAACCCACGGCCAATACCTGGTAAAGAGTTATGCTGTCTATCAGGAGTATCTTTATCAGGATTCCTGCCAACGCCCCTCCGGTCATTGAGCCGACAGCACCTGCAATGGTCTTTTTGGGACTTACAGATGGATAGAGTTTTTTCCTGCCAAAGTTCTTACCAATATAATAAGCAAAACTATCCGACGCCCATACTGTTGCGCCAATGAATATAATCCATTCAGGGCCTACATCCCTCAGGGCAATCTGCAGACTGAGAATCAAAGGAATATAAGAAAAACCCACTACCACGGGAGCAATATCGGAAAGTGCATGTTCCGGCCCCGCTTTCCGGTCAAAGAGTCTGAAGAGTACTAAAAGCAGGAAAAAAATTATCAACAGGAATCGAAGCTCACCCCACCCGGTATAAACAGAATAAAGGAAGAGTAACCCGGCAAATATCCCCAAAAAGCTGAGCGATTTCTTTACTCTGTACATTGAATAAAACTCCATCTGTGCACCTGCTGAGATAAAGAACAGAAGACCAAGAAAAAAAACAGACGGGAGTTTCATTATATAAAGATAGATTAAAGGCAGCAGCGCCAAGGCAACGATTTCTCTCTTTTTCTTCATTTATGATTCTGAAGGGGACATAATTCCCCCGAACCTCCTTTCTCTGTGCTGATAATCCTGTATCGCACAAAGAAACTCCTCCCTGGTAAAGTCAGGCCAGAGCGTCTCTGTAAAATAAAATTCAGCGTAAGCCCCCTGCCACAGGAGAAAATTGCTGAGCCTTTTTTCTCCGCTGGTTCTTATGATTAAATCAACTGCCGGCAACCCCGAGGTGTCAAGTAACGTCTCAAATCTTTCTTCACTTATCTCATCAGGCCTTACCCCCCCGGTAATAGCCTTTTTTACGGCCCTCAGGATTTCATCCCTTCCGCCATAGCTCAGTGCAATAACAAGTGTCAACCCTTTATTTGCAGATGTTCTTTCCTCAATCTCTGTAATGATTCCCTGTATCACGGCGGGCAGTTTTTCCCTGTCACCAATAACTCTGAATCTGATACCCTCCATTATTAAATCCTTCAACTCCCTGGTCAGATACAGTTGCAGCAACTCCATAAGTGTAGTTACCTCATCATCAGGTCTCTGCCAGTTCTCCAGAGAGAATGCATAAAGGGTGAGCACGTCTATCCCAACTTCCTGAGCCGCCTTGATTAACTCCTTTGTCCGCTCAGCCCCCTTTCTATGGCCCTCCACTCTGGGCAGACCTCTCAACTTTGCCCACCTTCCGTTGCCATCCATTATCACGCCTACATGTCGTGGAATATTTGTCAGCACAAGCTACCTCTCCTTTATTGAATATATCTGAAGAATTGTCACCATCGGGTTTTTTCCTCTTAATATATTCCCGGCCTTTATCCCCAGCAGAGGTTTGCTCAAGACCGCCACCTTATTATCAAAAATTGAGTAGTCAAGTAATTTACCACTTATCTTGTCAACAAGTGTCGATTCATCCACAGTAGTACCGGAATACCTGTATGTACGCAACCGGGAGCTCTTATACCCCAAGGCTCTTTCTATCAGTGGATTTCGTTTTATCACTACAGCCTCATTATTCCTCGTCACCATCCTGTCATTTACATGCCAGATAACCCCGTCGGCATCCGTCAAAGAAGGCTCTGTTGTGTATTCTCTTACAAAACCTCCCATGCTCTCAACACTACGCCAAACGGCAACCCCATTGCTATCTATAAGATTAAGATAATTGTTATCATCCATTAACAGATAGACAGTCCTTCCTTCTTTATCCTTGAGTGTAACAAAATTGTAAATATTAAAACCTTTCAACTCCAGGTACTTACCCTCCATCCTGAAACCATCCTGATGATTTATCAGGATTACGGGACCTGAATAACCTTCGGAGTTTGAGTATTTCTGGTATAGGATTTTTCCATCCATTACCCTGATAAACCCATCTGTTTTCCAAAGGGTTTCAAGTTTTTGACCGTTCAGTTTATATATATAGGAGGTAACCTTTTCATGATCGGAAGACAGGACACTCAGGAATATCTCGTCTCTTCCGTCTGCATCAATGTCAAACATCTCCATCCGGATAACCGTTCCGGATGGATTCATTTTTAATCGATAGAGAAACTCCGGTTCAACGTCATAGTTGTAAACATATATTCCGTCACCTGTGCTCACCACCAGATCAATCCTTCCGTTGCCGTCAATGTCTCCGGCACTTATGATATCTGCCCCGTCGGGAAGGTCATAACTTAAAAGGGGGGCATTCTGCACATCAGTAAGAAGCTCTGATCCAAATCTCAAATCAGCAAAAAAAGCTGCGGGCACATACAGGGAATCTTCCGAGAGAACAGCCCCATCCGGCCATAACAGGGTCTGCTTCAGATTGATCTTCCCCCCTGTTTCCCCGGAACTCAGGATGAGCACAAGGTCTGTCTTTTCTGAGGCAGCAACCTTGAGGAGCCTTTCGGTATCCAACTGTCCAACCGGAGCATCAACGATCTCGAATCTGCCGGTTGCCTTCAATCCCTTGTAGTATGCGTCACCAAGATAATAATCAACAGACTCTTCCTGATAAAACAGCAACCTCTTTTTTGAAGCCGATATTCTTGCAATATCACCACTCTTCACCTCTCCCTCTATTATCCTGCAAGAGGCAACTGCTCCTTCCACCTGAAGAACCTCTATTGTTCCCACAAGTTTTTCAGCCCTCCCGATAGGCTCCTGCGTCACAGGATGATAAAAAACCTCTCCTCTTCTGAGAACCTTTAAACGCATCCCCATAGACAAACCATCACTGGTTCCCAGGTCAATCCTGACCACCCCGTCATTTACAGAGACAACATCCCCTGACATCGGTTTAACAAGCGAGACCGTCCTCTCTATAAGTTGAGTCAAGGGAGAATCTCCAGCATGGGTATCAAAAGGAAAAGCCAATACAAAAAAGAGGCAACAGAAAACACACACAATTGATGCTGCGTGTCCTGCATCAGGTATGATTAATTTATTTATCCTTAGATTGAGGCTATCGATAGATATATTCTTCCCCATCACTTCTCCACAGCCCTTCCAACTTACAGATATATCCCTAACTCCAATAAAAACCATGAGATTAAAGATATTAGACAACGAATTATGAGATTGCTTCATTGGTTTGGACAAACTACTATATAGCCGGTCAGCAACCTGTCAGGTTTCTACTGCCGGATTAGCTGAATGGTATTATAGCACACTTGACTAATATTGAGAGTATTTGTTACCCTTTATGCCAACAGCATTGGCTTAATATTGAGAAATGCAAGGAGTACAATAATGCCTGAGAAAAAGAAACAAAACAAATCCGGAACCGCCACACCTGCAAAGAAAAAGAAATGTAAAAAAGCATCAACAGAAAAGGAAGTCTCTGAAAGACAAAGAAGGATTCTTGAGATAAAAAAGACATTGGTTCAACAGAAGGAACAGCTTCTGCAGGAAGCAGGTTCTGCACTGAGCACACTCCCTGATGAGAATGCATTTCCCGATATGGGGGATCAGGCCACTGCAGAGATTGACAGAAACTTCATGCTCCGCCTCCGTGGACGTGAACAGAGGTTATTAAAGAAGATTGAACTTGCTCTCGAAAGGATAGACAATGGCACCTATGGCGTCTGTGACATCTGCGGCTGCGAGATCGGCATAAGAAGGCTCGAAGTTCGACCTGTAACAACAATGTGTATAGAATGCAAAACCGAACAGGAAGAAGAAGAGAAGGTTATAGAGCCCTGATTTTTTAAATAAGTAAAGCTTCCTTCCAAAATACTTCTATCCAAATGGTCTGGGGGTTACCTTCCTTTTATATATGTTACAAGAGACCTTATCTGAGACTCGGTCAGTGGACCTCCAACCTTCCAGGAAAATCCGGGCATCATCGTATCAGGAACCCCTTTTTCAATAGCTGACAAAAGCCTCTTCTCAGGTAATTTCCTGAGTAAGGCAAGTGATGAAGCACTCTTGCCTCTCATATGACACATTATACAGTCCGCCCTGAAAAGGTTTGCACCCAGTTGCCCTCTTCCTCTGTCAACATGGCACTTCCTGCAGGGAGAACGGAACATTTCCTTTGTCTCAAGGTTCTTTCCGTGAAAAGAGTCGATCACCTTTGCCTTCAGACTCAGTATTACAAGTGGCTTCAGGGGGTCATTCGTCCTGACCTGTACGGTACTGGATACAAAACCCTTTTTTCTATCAGTCCTGAGAGTTACCCTTATCTCTCCTTTTTCACCAGCAGCGAGGCGGTCTGAACTGACCACCGTTGCAGTACACCCTCACGATGCTGTTACTTTCTCTATTACAAGTATATCCGTCCCGTCATTAGTAAAGACAAAGGCATGCTCAAGAAGATCGCCCTGGTTCACATCTCCAAAATCAACGGCCTTGTCTTCAAATAATATGGATGGTCCAGCAAAAGCGCCCTGCACTGCTGAAAGCAAAGAAAAAAGGAGGATCAGGGGGATAAGAAAATATCTCATAAAACAATCTT
>BTTF01000078.1:0-9297 GCA_036244995.1 bacterium
CTCCCCTCTAAAAAGAGGGGGCAGGGGGTGTGTAAAGAGCGGGTTTTCATCTGGTTAGCTGTTTGATATTGCAGACAAACATGTCTCTCTGAATAATTGCCGGGATAATAATGATAGCAGAAATATCTGGATAGCATAAAAAAAGAATAGATTCCGGTTTAAAAACTGCCGGAATGACAGATAGCAAAAGAGTGACTAAAATAAAGCTATTAAAGTCCATCGACAGGATTTTGGGCAGGCCGCTTGTATCTTTACTCCCCAGGATAAAAAAACCTCGTAAAGGCAATACCGCAAAGTTCAAAAAAATTCTGATCATCCGACCGGGGGGGATTGGTGATGCTGTACTTCTCCTGCCTGCAATTAATTCACTGAAAGCAAACCTTCCCGACTCAGAGATCGACATCCTCTCTGAAAAAAGAAACGCTGAAATATTCAGCTTTTCTAAAGAGATAAACAGAACATATCTTTACGATATGGACTCAGGGCTCTCTAAGTGCCTCCGTAACAGGTATGATGTCGTGATCGACACCGAGCAGTGGCACAGGCTCCCGGCTGCTGTGGCCTACCTTACAGGGGCTGCTGTCAGAATAGGGTTTGACACAAACGAAAGGGCAAGGCTCTTTACTCACAGAATCCCGTATAGTCATGATGACTATGAGGTGTACAGTTTTCTGCATTTAATTGAGCCACTGATAAACAGTTCAAAGTTTAAAGCTCAAGGTTCAAGGTTAACCTTTGATTTAGACAAACCTTTCTTAAACATGGAAGGTACTCCTTCCATCGATTCTCAATCTCCAGTCTCCAATCTCCAGTCTCCGGTCTCCGGTCTCCAATCCCCTGTCATTGCTATTTTCCCGGGTGCTTCAGTGGTTGAGCGAAGATGGGGTGGGGACAGGTTCGGCAAAGTGGCAAGGGACTTAAGGAGCAAAGGGTACAGGATTGTGATACTTGGCTCAGGTGCAGACAGCAGGGATGCTGCCGGGATAAGGGAATATGCCGGTGACTGCATTGACCTTACCGGGAAAACGGATATTAAAGCTGTTGCCGCCGTACTTAGGGAGAGCAAACTGTTATTGACCGCTGATTCCGGTCTCATGCATATAGCTTATGCTGTCGGGACTGCCACTGTTTCCCTTTTTGGAGCGGGAATAGAAAAAAAATGGGCTCCGCGGGGGAAAAACCATATTGTATTGAACAGGTATATTGACTGCAGCCCGTGTACAAGGTTCGGTTATACACCACGCTGCAAAAGAGACGTGGAATGTCTCTCCTCCCTGAGTGTTGATGCAGTTATCGGTGCAGTGGAGCGGATTTTGGAGCAGGTGTCCTGACGAATTTCCTGAGCTTATATGCTAAAATAAAACATGCCCCTTGCAGAGAAGATAAAAAGGAGATATACCTATAAGGACTACCTTGCATGGCCTGATGAGGAAAGGTGGGAAATAATAGGTGGCGAGGCGTACAATATGAGCCCTGCGCCGGGGACAAGACACCAGCGGGTTGTAAATAGAATAAATATATTCCTGTCAACACATAAAAGATTACCGGAAAGATGCAGTGTCTTCATTGCGCCTACCGATGTAGTGCTTTCAGAACACGATGTAGTGCAGCCTGATGTCCTTGTTGTCTGTGATGACAAGAAGATAACCGAGAAGAACATTCAGGGTGTGCCTGATCTTGTGGTGGAGGTGCTTTCACCGAACACGGCGATCAAGGACAAGCGGGAGAAGAGGCTGCTGTATGAGGGTGTCGGCATAAGGGAATACATAATTATAGACCCGACTGAACAGTATGTTGAGAGGTATATCCTTAATGAAGATGGTTCCTATGGCCTTCCGGATATATTCGGTCCAAAAGAGGTTATGAAGTTAGAAAGCTTTGAAGAAATAGAGATACCGCTATGGGAGGTCTTTGAGACCGAACGACCGGGGGAAAAGGAATAAAAGAGTATAGGAACGCCCTCTCCTTGACAGGAGAGGGCGTTAGCAGCTAAGCATGTTTTATTCAAAGGGGTTTAACCCCCCGATTCTTCAGTTGCTCTTCTTGTCGGTAAGCGCGGCAATCCCCGGAAGTTCTTTGCCTTCAAGGAGTTGCAAGGTTGCGCCTCCGCCGGTTGAGATAAAGGATATGCTGTCGGAAACCCCGGCCCTGTGAACTGCAAGGTCTGTGTCTCCGCCACCTACAATGGTGAGGGCATAGGCATCTGCTATTGCGCGGGCCACGGCAAATGTCCCGCGGGAGAAGGCATCAATTTCAAAGACACCCATTGGTCCGTTCCAGAGGATGGTCTTTGCATTCTGAATAGCCTCGGAAAAGAGCTTTGCAGTGGCAGGTCCTATGTCAAGGGCCTTCCACCCCTTTGGAATCTCAAGGGTAGTAACTATCTTCGTCTCAGCCCCGGTGTCAAGGCTTTGTGCTATTACACAATCAACGGGAAGATAAAATTTCACGCCCCTGTCTTTAAGTTTGGTCCTGATCCTCTGGGCCGTCTCCACCATATCCTCCTCTGCAAGCGAATCACCCACTTCGTATCCCATTGCCTTGATAAATGTAAAGGCCATACCGCCGCCAATCAATACCTTGTCTACATTTGACTCAAGGTTTTCAAGCACACCTATCTTGCCGGATACCTTTGCACCGCCAAGGATGGCCACAAAGGGTCTGACCGGATTATTTACAACACCCTTAAGGTTTTCTATCTCCTTTTTGAGCAGAAAACCTGCTGCAGCAGGGAGGAATTTCGGGATACCTACAATGGATGCGTGGTTTCTATGGGCAGTCCCAAAAGCATCGTTGACATAGTAGTCTGCCAGGGAGGCAAGGGCTTTTGCCAGCGCTTCCTCGTTTTTCTCTTCGCCTTCATGAAACCGCAGGTTTTCAAGTACAACCACATCGCCCGGTTGCATCTTGTCAATGATGTTTTTGACCTGTGGCCCAATACTGTCAGGGGCAAAAATAACCTCTTTGTTGAGAAGCCTCCTGAGTCTCTTCGCAACAGGTGCAAGGCTGTAACGCGGGTCAACCTTGCCCTTCGGTCTGCCAAGATGTGAGGCGAGTATAACCTTTGCCCCCTCATCAATAGCGTAATTGATGGTAGCAAGGGCGGAGCGGATTCGCCTGTCATCGGTAATGTTGAGATTTTCATCAAGGGGGACATTAAAATCAACACGAATAAATACCCTTTTGCCTTTGAGATCAAAGTCCTGTATGGTAAGTTTGTTAAGTATGTCCCTTATTGGAGCAGGACTGATTCCAGTTGCCATCATTGCCTCCCGTTGTCAACTACAGACTATATTAATTTACAACCTTAATGTACAACAAAATCTTTACCGGTTTTTAATGATATACTGTGCCAGATCCCTCAGCCGGCTGCTGTAACCCCACTCATTATCATACCAGGCAAGGAGTTTTACCATCCTCTTCTCCATTACCTTTGTCAGTGTTGCATCAAGGATGGATGAGTGGTCATTGCCGTTGAGGTCTATTGAGACGAGGGGTGCCTCCGAGTACAGAAGGATTCCCTTCAATGGGCCCTCGGCTGCATTTTTCAGCGCTCCGTTGACCTCCTCAGCAGTGGTATCCCCGGATACCTCGGCAACAAGGTCAATTAGTGAGACATTAGGCGTAGGGACCCTTATGGACATACCGTCAAGCCTGCCCTTCAGCTCGGGTAGCACAAGCCCGACTGCCCTGGCTGCGCCGGTTGTGGTTGGTATCAGGTTCATGGCGGCAGCCCTTGCCCTTCTGAGGTCTTTATGCGGCAGGTCCAGTATCCGCTGGTCATTGGTGTATGAATGGATTGTGGTCATCAGGCCCCGGATGATCCCGAACTCATTATTCAATACCTTTGCCACAGGGGCAAGGCAGTTGGTTGTGCAGGAGGCATTGGATATTATCCTGTGTTTCTGAATATCAATGCTTTCTTCATTGACCCCCAGGCATACGGTTATGTCAGGCTCTTTTGCAGGTGCAGATATAAGTACCCAGCCGGCACCTGCATCAAGGTGCTTCGAAGCCGATGCCCTGTCGACAAACCTGCCGGTCGACTCTATCACTATCTCCACACCGTCGTCTTTCCAGGGAAGCTTTGACGGATCTGTTATTGCTGTTACCTTTATCTCACGTCCGTTGACTATCAGGGAGTTGTCGGTTGCAGAAACATCGGCTGAGAATATCCCGTGAACAGAGTCGTATTTGAGAAGGTGCGCCAGTGTTGCGGCATCAGTAAGGTCATTAATGGCAACAATTTCAAAGTCTGACTGGGCTATGGATGCCCTCAAGAAATTCCGTCCTATCCTTCCGAACCCGTTAATTCCAATTTTAACCGCCATACTCCCCTCCTTGTATCAAGGAAAATGAACTTTTAAGGAGACAAAGCCTCCTTTATTTAATAAGCGGTCAGGAATTACTGCAGTAAATGAGACTGCCTGCTGCCTACCGCTACTGAAGCCTGTTTATAACAAAACCGGTTAGTATCTTTGGAAAAAAGTATGTTGACTTCGGAGGCATTCTCAGACAGGCAAGCGCCACTCTTTCCACATCTTCCACCCTTGTGGGATTAAGGAAAAAAGCCGCCTGACAGCTGCCGTCCCTTACCTTCGAAAGACAGACGCCGGGGTCCATTTCATAGTCAACACCTTGGACATTATACAACTTTTTAAAGATTAAATCATGCAGAAGCGTTACGTCAAGCCCTCTCAGAGGTTCCGGCACATCTGTGAGGTCTTCACCCCTGTACAGGAGGATAAAGTGCTTGTCCTCCCCGTGAACTGCAAGCCCTATGGCATGCTCAAGCCCGGCTATTTCTGCTGTGATGTCCCTGTCCGCATCTATTGACCTGATTTCAAAGAACTTCTCCAGGGGTTTCAGAAATCCGGATGCCCCGGTATCAGCCAATGTCCCGACAAGCCTGTGGGTTGGCAGTACTGTAAGCCCCCCGTCAGCCATATTTACAAGGCACATCATGACATAATTGTAGGGTTCTGCGCCCGTATGTGCAGGATGGGTTGCCTTCATCTCCTTCTGATACGTAAGGGCCGTCTCATACCTGTGATGTCCGTCAGCTATATATATGGAATTCCCTTTCAGCTCCTCACCGATTATCCTTACGTCCTCAGGGTCGTCAATTATCCACATCCTGTGCTCTGCACCTAAAAGGTCCGTGGCTGCTATGTAGGGGGACGTTGAAAGGCACCTGTCAAAGATATCAAGGTATCCCCTCCTTTGACTGTTATAGAGGGAGAAGATGGGGCTCAGGTTGGCATTACAGTGGTGCATGAGGTTTAACCTGTCTGCCTTTGGCTTTGAGTGAGTGGCCTCATGGGGATATATGCCGTCACAGAGCTCTGTTATCCTGACCCTGCCGAAGAGCCCTCTCATTACCTTCTTTTCATTCCCCACGGTATACTCTACCTCGTAAAGATAGAAAGAGGGGTTTTCGGTCTCCTTCAAAACCCCCTCGGATAACCAGTCATTAAGGTATTTGCCGGCCCTGGTATAGCGATTCTCTGAATCATTATCTCCCTGAAGGTCTTTTCCGAAATCGATTCTTGCAATATTGCAGGGGCTTTTAGCATAAAGTGTATCCCTTAATTCAGGTGTGATGACGTCATAAGGGGGTGAGACAACATCTTCGCCCTTGACCCTGCGGGTATCGTAGAGGACTCCTATGAATGGTAAAATCTCTGTCATAACATCAATCTAAATCCTTATCTTGAAGTCTGTCGAGAAGGCATCGTGAAGCTACAGAATCTTTTCTTTAGCCTCAAGATTACTTCGAGATTACTCACGATCTTATAAAACTAAAATATATCTCTTTCCTATCATGAAGCAATGCACTCCTCAACTCCGCTACTCCTGAACTCCCGGACTCTCTTTTCATCCTGTCAAATTATCAATTAGAGACTGAATATGTTAGCATTTAAGGAAATCTAAATTCAATCGGGAGTAGAAAAGAAAAAATTGGAGTGATGGAGTATTGGAGTGATGGAGTGGTGGAAGAATACGATTCCAGCACACCGGCTTTATAACTTCATGCAGGTTTAAAAGGATAACACGCCATGCCGATTGATGAAGGATTACATAAAAGGATAGAGGAGCTCTCTCTTAATACGCCTGACCCGGCAAGGGCGGAGAGAAATACTCTCACCCTCTTTGAGCTCACACCGGCAGGACCCTTCCTGCCATATCTTGCGGATATCTGCAGGCTCTTTGCTGCAAGCCGGTTTCTTGCAATTTATTGTATTGCCAACCCGGAAGAGCTTCTTGCTGCGCTGAAGGAGATAAAGATGCCTGTCTCAAAGGAGTTGCTTCCTGAAAGGATAAGTGCAGAAATTACGCTTGATGAGCCAAGGGATATTGAGGACATGATGAAGGCCCTGCGGGGGTTTAAAAAGCGGTACCTGCTCAGGATTACGCTGCGGGATCTTGCAGGTGAAACCGGCATCCTCTCCTCAATGGATGAGCTCACTTTACTTGCAGAGGCCCTTATCTCCCTCTCCCTTCAGTGGTCACTCAGGATTACTTGCCGGAGGTTTGGTGAGCCTGCAAATGCTGCAATTACCGTTATCGGACTCGGGAAATTAGGGGGAGCCGAGCTTAATTACAGCTCTGATGTTGACTTGATTGCCGTTTACAGTCAAGGAAACGGTCAGACTTCGGGCATCCTGAACCCTTCAGGTGTAAGGGTAAACAGGATAAGCAACCATGAATTCTATTGCAGGGTTATGGAGCTCCTCAACAGGATGCTCTCACTCCCTACAGAGGATGGTATTACATACAGGGTTGACCTCAGGCTCAGGCCACAGGGACAGAAGGGGGAGCTGATACTGCCGCTTGATTCCTATCAGACATATTATGAATCATGGGGCCGTACGTGGGAGCGGATGGTACTCATAAGGGCCAGGCCGGTAGCCGGCGATATGGGGCTTGGACGAAAATTTATGGAGGCAATCAGTCCCTTTGTATGGAAGAAAAGCCTCGACTTCTCCGAGATAGAGGAGATACGCGGGCTTAAGAAAAGGATAGATTTAACCTTTTCAAGGGATGACATAAAGCGCGGCTATGGCGGCATCAGGGAGATAGAGTTCTTTGTGCAGACCTTTCAGCTTATTTATGGAGGTGACAACAGGGGGCTCAGGACCCACAGGCTCTTTAACGCCATACAGGCACTGAGATGGATGAAGCTGGTGCCGCAGGAAGACCTTGCCATACTCCGGGACAACTATCTGTATCTGAGAAGGCTTGAGCATTATCTCCAGATGAAAGAAGACCTCCAGACCCATACACTCCCGGCATCCGGGCAGGAGACGGAGGTACTTGCAAGGATGATGGGGTTTTCCACAGCCGCTGAATTTCTCACAGACCTGCGTCTGAGGCGTATGCAGGTAAAGAATATGTACAACTCCCTGCTCGGCACGGAAGAGGACCTTCATGCCGAGGCCCTTACACTTCTTGAGGGTGACCTTGCCGATGATGAGCTCATGGGCTATCTGTTATTCAGGGGGGTTAAGGCTCCTCAGGCAGGCATTATACACCTGCGGAAGGTGAGGGAGCAGATGCGCACTTTTAAAACACAGAAGGAAAGGGCCGTCCTGAGAAGGGTTGTCCCGCAATTTCTGGATAAGGCTTTTAATGCAGAAAGTCCCGACAGGGTTTTAAAAGGACTTGAGAGTTTCATTGCAGTGCTTGGTGAAAAAGAGGCATACCTTACAGGGGTGGCGGAACATAAGGGGCTGATTGATGCAATGGTCAAGCTCTTCTCCCTCAGTTCATACCTTACAAGGGTCTTTTTGAGCAGCAACAGGTACCTTGATACACTGGTTGAGGGGTTAATTATAAGGAAGACAAAGAGGCAGGTGGAGGAAGAACTACGGAGGAATGTCCGGTTTGGCGAAGGGGTTTTGCAGGCTATCGGGGAGTACAGGAGGGCTGAAGAGATTCGTCTGGGCCTCTTTTTTCTCATGGATGTCCTTACAATACATGACCTGCTGAGGTACCTCTCACACCTTGCAGACGCCATTATAGAGATAATCCTTGAGAGAATAAACAGTAAGCAGGGTTTTTCAATCATTGGCCTGGGAAAACTCGGCGGAAGGGAGTTAACCTTTGGCTCTGACCTCGATATAATCTTCCTCTCGGATATTCCGGATGGAGTAAGGACTGCCGAGAGTGTGGTAAAGACCCTCACAACATACACTGACAAGGGGATGCTTTACAATGTGGATGTGAGGTTGCGGCCGGATGGTTCAAAGGGTGCCCTTATCAAGGATCTCGCAGGGTACAGGAACTATTATCTCAGGAGTGCCCACCCCTGGGAGCTGCAGGCACTCCTGAGGGCAAGACCTGTTGCAGGGGACTTGAGGGCTGGAAAGGCATTTATGGAGATGGGAAGGGAAGTGTTAATGCAGCGGGGAAAAGAGGTAAGGAGGGAAGATATCCATGCAATGAGACAGCGGATAGTCCGCGAGCTGTCACAGGAGGCAGCGGGCATGGATATCAAGCTCGGGCCGGGGGGGATTGAGGAGATAGAGTTCCATGTCCAGTTTTTACAACTTCAGCATGTGAGTGAAAACCCGGGAATACTGGTTCAAAATACCCCTGTGGCGATTAACAGGCTGGCAAAGAAGGGGATACTGAGTGCCGGAGAGAGAAAAATCCTCTTTAATTCCTATGAGTATTACAGGAGGCTTGAGACCTTCCTGAGATTAAACGAAGAGCATGTGATTGCGAAGGATTCAGGGATTGCAGAGCTGGCAGGGATATTTATGGGTCACAGCAACAAGGAGGAATTTTTAACCCGTCTGGGAGTGCTCAGGAGCTCTGTTTTAAGACTCACGGGCTGATGCAGTTTCTAACGAATCCATGGATGTTATATACCACTTCACTCAAGAGTTACAAGGATGTTTGTTGAGACAGCAACAGCAGTGTTTTTTGCATGGTGGACGGTAGGGGGGTCGAACCCCCGACCTCCAGAGTGCGATTCTGGCGCTCTCCCAACTGAGCTAACCGCCCAAAAAGTGACCGTATGGTTATAGTGAACCTGATTCAATATACTATAATATCATAAACTCTTCAGGGATTTATATTGCGGCGGTTCAAATCAACCGAGGTTATCCGGGGGTACAACAGGTATCAATATGAGACGACTGTTTTATCCGGAAGGTCCTGCCTGTGACACCTGAGACAGAAGTTTTTCTCCATTACGAACCTGGGGTTTTTAATTTTTTCAATTTTCTGCTAAAATGGTAACTGTATTGCGCGTAATGGTTTAGTTACAGGAAAATGTTTAAACAAGGA
>BTTF01000079.1:0-9292 GCA_036244995.1 bacterium
GGTATCATGGAAGTTTTACCTGCAAAAAGGTATTTCAGGTTTTATGACGGTACGGATCAGGGCATTCATACTATAAAAATCAGTGCTTCATCAGTGCTTCAATAGATTAACAGGCAAAAACATATCTTGCCGACAGATGAGACAGGGCTCTATGCAACTTATAGAAAATCCTCGCTTGTTTTAGGGCTTCTTATATTAACATGTCAACTATATGGGGACCTTACCGATGCTTTAAAGGAAAGGGTTATTATGTCATACCCCCATCCACCGAGATATATGATCCTGTAATATATCCTGCCTTTGCGGAGGCAAGAAAGGCCACGGCATGAGAGACCTCCTCAGTAGAGCCAAGCCTCCTGCCGGGTATCATGCCGAGGAATTCATTCTTTACCTTTTCACTGAGAGAGGATGTCAATTCCGTCTCTATCAAGCCGGGGCTGACTGCATTAACCGTTATGCCATAGCTTGCCACCTCTCTGGAGAGTGAACGTGTAAAGCTGAGAATTCCGCCTTTTGAGGCTGCATAATTGGTCTGCCCTGCCCTGCCCATCAATGCCGTAGGAGATACTATATTTATTATCCTGCCCCACTTCTCACCAATCATGGGCCTAAGCGCCGCCTTTGAACAGTTATAAACACCGGTCAGGTTGACATCAATAACCCTCTTCCAGTCCTCATCCTTCATCAGCATGAGCAGACTGTCCCTTATTATCCCCGCGTTATTGACAACAATATCCAGTGTGCCGGTTGTCTCAAGTATCTTCCCGAACATCTCCTGCACCTGCCGGGAATCCGAGACATCCGCCTTTAAGGAGAGCCCGAAGCCACTTACCTTTCCGAGTTCCTCCTCTGTACTTAAAGCAGACTCCTCATCCGAGGAATAGTTGACCACAACTCGCGCGCCACCCCGTGCAAGGCAGAGCGCTATAGCCTTTCCTATCCCTTTTGTACCGCCGGTAACAAGGGCCACCCGTCCGTCAAAGCTATACATCTTCTTCACCACCCCTGTTCCCTGTATATTCATCCCACTCCATGGGCAGCATATACTTCTTTTTGTTATTGCACTCCTTGCAGGCTGCAACGATATTTGATTTCGTGCTCCTGCCGCCCCTTATGAGAGGCACTACATGGTCCATGGTGAGTTCCGCAGGCGACGTCCGCTTTTCACAGTAAAAGCATACACCCCTGCCCTTTTTATTCCTCCACCACCTGGTAGCCCTGAGCTGCCTGGCCTTGCTCTTTTCCCTGTTTACCTCCTCGTCACTCACCTGAGGAAAAAAATTCAAATCAGAATACATGGTTTTATATTATAACAGATTTTGTGTGAAGCTCTATCATATCGCTTCCAGTAACCCTTCATCTCTGCAAAGGCATATCATCTCAAATCACCAAAAAGCACTGTCCTGTCCCTGCCCCCTTTTTTTGCACCATAAAGCGCCTGATCCGCCTTTTCAATTAGTTCATCCCCGTTTGTTACGTCAGCAGGATATGAGGCTATGCCGATGCTCACAGTCACCTTCAACAGATGACCTTCTACCTTGAAGTCATGAGCTTTTATATTCTTTCTTACCCTCTCGGCTATCTTTTTGGCACCCTTTGCATCCGTCTTCACCACCAGGATGGCAAACTCCTCTCCCCCGTACCTTGCAGGTATATCAATATCCCTGACGGTCCTGCTGATTATCCCTGCCACACCCTTAAGCACAATATCGCCAACCGGATGTCCATAGGTGTCGTTAACCTTTTTGAAATGGTCGATATCAGCAAGTATCAGTGAGAGCGTGTCCTCGAAACGTTCCGACCTCTTGAACTCTTCCGTCAGCTTTTCCTTGAAATGGCGGTGATTAAAAAGGCCTGTCAGTCCATCGGTGAAGGCCATTTTCTTGATCTCTTCATGCAGGAGGACATTTGAGATGCTTACAGATGCCTGGTTCACCAGAATCTCAAGCAGATTAATCTGCATTGGATTAAAGGCATTCTTCTTTTCCGAAAAAACCGTCAGTATACCCTTAACCTTCGCCTCGTGAAAGAGGGGCAGGGCAAGAACCGATCTTACTCCCCTGAAATGAAATGGAAGCACTCTGGTCCTGAATCCACTCACATCCGGATGATAAAGGGGATCCCTGTTGGCATGAACCATTTCAAGCAGTGTTCCCTTGAGAGAAGTTACCTTTTTTTCATTCAGATAGCCGGCCCCTTTTGTAAACAAGTCATACGAACGGCCTTTTTTCAATAATAAGACTACCTTGCCTCCGGAAACCCTCGCAGCGCTCTCTACAATCCTCTCGCAAAGGGCTGAAAGCTCAAGCGACCTTGCAAGGGGCGCACTCTCCTCATGCAGGATACGGAGACTCCTGTATGATAGCTGAATCTGGGAGTATACCCGCTGCCTCTTCAGGATCTTGGCTATTTCACGGGCTACGAGTTCCATTAACCCTATGTCCTGCTGATCAAAGGCCCGGTATCTCGAACTGTCGGCACTCAATACACCGAGGGAGGTTGTAAGTTCCATAACAGGAACTGCGAGCAGCGTTGCAATCCCTCCATTCCCCTGGTACCCCGGCCTGATATCCTTGCCCGGAGATTCGGCATAATGGAGCAGTGGTTTCCCGCTTCTGAAGACCGTATATATCAACCCGTCACCAGTGGTAACTATGCCTGACCTGCCTGAAGACAACCTGCAGACAAGCCCGCTGTCTTCGTTGATAAAAAGGCTGACCGCATCTGCCACCATTGCCTTCTCAGCTATCCTCAAAAGCCCGAGGATATCATCTTCCACCTCCAGGACGTCTGTTAAATACCGGGACATCAGGGTATCATCATTAAAGGAAGGTGCATTATCCGCAAGCTCCTTGGCCTGGCTCTGCAGCCTGTTAAAGGACTCTTTGTAGTCCTTCATCCTGTTTTTCAGTTTATACAGATAGAGACTGACCGGCAGGGATGTCAGTAAGACAATGCCCAGCAGAACCAATGCATCCATACGTCCCGAGGACAATAATTCCCCGCCATGAAGCAGGGGCTGCAAAGATAACAGGATTAAAAAGGATTTGACGCTGAGGAAAAGGGCCGAAGCCACCATAAGGGGGATATTGACAAGGTGCAGCCAGCCGGAGTCTTTTACCTGAAAAAAAGCCTCGAAAAAGGCCTGGACTCCAAAAATCAGGAGGAACAACTCGCTGCGGTGTTTCGAATACCTTAACAGGGCACTGGAGATAAAGAGAATAAAGACTATTGAAAAGATTACAGGTCTTCTGTCGGGAAGGTCTGAATAAAGACAGAAGGACAGGAGAATCAGGAAAAAATACGGAAGAAACCTTATCAGCCCGAGTATCTTCCTCTTTTTGCCTCCTCCTCTTTGAAGAACTTCTTGTAAAGGACTTCCCACTCAGAGCTACCCTCTATTATATTCTTTGAGTAGGACTGGATTTTACGTCTGACGGCCTCTTCAATCTCTTCCCCTGCCTTTAGCTCGTCTGTAATGGACTTCTGAATCTGATGCCTGATCTTCCCCTCATCCTCTTTGACAAGAACAAGCCCCTTCCTTTTCAGCTCTTTCAGCAGAACATGGCTCATATGGGTGACCTTTTCGTCTGACAGCATCATAGAACAATATTCCTCTCTTTCGCAAGTTTACGCTTTGTGAGATCAAAAAGCCTTCTGTAATCAAGACGGCCCTCTTCTATCTCGGAGGAATGGAGCTGAAGTATCCCCCGGACTTCATCATTAAGCCTGTCTTCAGCCATCAACTCATAAAGGAGAATCCCCTCGACAGCAACAAGCAGGTCCTTTTCCGGAACAGTGGATTCTATATAACCCCGCTTAACAAGGTCATCTATAATCCTCTTTGTCATGGGAGCTACCCAGGATTTGGGTATTCTCATCTCACTTTTCCATGAATGGCAGCAGTGCTATGTTTCTTGCCCTCATTATCGCAGTGGTAATTTCCCTCTGGTGTCTTGCACAGGTCCCGGTCATCCTCCGCGGCAGTATCTTTCCCCTCTCTGTTATATAACCGCGCAAAACCTTCATATCCTTATAATCAATGTAGGGTATCTTGTCTGCACAAAACCTGCAGTACTTTCTGCGTTGAAACCTTCTCATTTTAGACACTCCTTTCTTTATTCAGTTAATCTGTTTTCTATTCCCTGACTTCTGATCTCTTTAGAACGGTTCAAGCTCTGTCGTCTCTTCCGGCGGCGGAGTTTCATCTCCGGAGCCATAGTCAGCCGATGAGTCTTTCCTTGGCAGGAACCTCACAGTGCTCGCAATTACCTCAAACTTACTCTTCTGCTGACCCTCATACTCCCAGCGTCTCTCCTTCAGTCTTCCCTCAACAAGCACACCACTTCCTTTACTGAGATATTGCGTAATATTCTCAGCCTGCTTCCCGAACACAACCGTATCAATAAAGAGGGTTTCGTCCTTGAATTCATTGCCCTGTTTAATCTTGGAATTAACCGCAATACGCATATTTACCACAGGGGTGCCCTGCGGGGTGTATCTCAGTTCAGGGTCCTTTGTAAGATTGCCTACAAGAATTATCCTGTTAAACATTTCCTACACTCCTTCAGCAGATTCAACAGCCTCTTCGGTAATCGGCTCGGCAACAGGCTCGGCAGACTTCTTGAGCTCATTCATCAGGGCTGCTATCTGGCTCTTTTCAAGTTTAATTACCATGTACTTGAAGACCGGATCATATATCTTGTAGAAATCCTCAAGTTTCTTGATACATGTGGCGGGTGCCTTGAAGGTGTAAAGTATGTAGTACCCCTGGGTTTTTCTGTTCAGCTCATAGGCAAGCTTTTTTCTTCCCCAACGGTCTTCCTTAAGCACTTCACCTTCGGCTTTGATTATAAGGTCATTGATTTTTTGGGCAGCTGCTTCGATCTCTTCGTCACTAAGGGCGGGGTCAATAATCACAATGTTCTCGTAAAAATTCATTTCCATCTAAAAAAACCTCCTTCCGGATATAAAGCCCTCTCCAAGGGATAAGGGCAAGGAGTAATTCTCCCGACATTTAAACGCAGGGAGAATCATGCCTGACATATTTTATAGCACAATCATGGCAATTAAATCAATTAGCGCAAATTGCCGATAGAAAAACCTTCAAGTCCTGAATTTCATAATAATTCGTTCAACTGATCAACCGGGGGGGAATATCCAGGTTTGATAAAGATTTCGGATTTTCGGGACATCCTATAGTCCCCGATATAATACCACTGAATCTCCGGAAGAACCGTTATGAAAAAATCAGAAATGTTAAAGTTTTTCTCAGACTGGACGATAAATTATACTTACAGTCAGTGGTTTCATGAATACACTTGATGGTATAATAAGCAATATCGTTATATGGAAAATCTAAAAACTGAAGTGCTTAATCCAACGAGGCTGCCCTCACCGCCCATCATTGCCATCAGGATACTGGAGGCTGTTAAAAAGGACGACTTCTCTTTTCAGGAACTGTCGGAGATAATCGCATCCGATCCGGCCCTGACTGCCAGGATACTGAGTATCGTGAACTCCTCATTCTACGCCCTTCCCTACAAGGTTGACAGCCTTGAGAAGGCCGTAAGCATACTCGGTGTGGATGCCCTGAAAAACATCGCCCTCTCCTTCATGATCATTTCCCATATGATGAGCGACAACAACGAGCTGTTCGATTTTAATTTTTTCTGGAAGAGGTCTCTAACTGCAGCGGTTGCATCGGAGATCATCTCCAAACATATTGGAAAAAAAACCGATGACACATTTGTAACGGCCCTTCTTATGGATATCGGCATAATAGTGATGTTTCTGGTGGACCCCCTTAAATACCGGCAGGTTATCGATAAAAAACGATTTACCGGCCTGGATGTCGTTGGAGCCGAAAAAATGGTGCTGGGCTATGATCACCAGAAAACAGGATATGAGGTGTTGAAAAAATGGGGCCTTCCCGAAAGTATATTTCTGCCGATTGCCTGTCACCACAACTCCGCACCCTGTCCCGCGGAATTAAAAGATATTCTGAAAATACTCAGAATCTCGGATATGGCCTCATCCTTTTATCACTCAAGCCGGGGTATAGAGAAACTGGATAAACTCCGTTCCTGTCTGAAGAATGAATTCGGGCTTGAAGAAGACTTTGCAAACTCATACATAGATTCCGTAGCGGAAAAAACCGTTGAGATACTCTCTTCCTACAACCTTGATCCGGGCAACTTCAAACCTTACTCTGAACTCCTTATGGATGCCAATGAGGAACTCGGCAGGATTAACCTCTCATATGAACAGCTTGTTATCAAGCTCAAGCAAGAAAAAAAGAGGGCTGAAAAATTTGCAAGTGAACTCCAGACAGCAAACGAAAAACTGAGGAAAGCGGCATTCAAAGACGGCCTGACCGGGCTCTATAACCACCTCTACTTCCAGGAACTCATGGAGCGGGAGATGGAAAGGGCAAACCGGTATGGACACCCGCTGTCACTTATAATGATAGACATAGACCACTTCAAGAAGATCAACGATACATACGGACATCCACAGGGGGACATTGTCCTGAAAATGATTGCAGCAGTAATATCATCGACACTGCGTTCATCCGATATAGCCGCAAGATACGGCGGCGAGGAATTTACCATCGTACTTCCGGAAACCACAATTAAGGGGGCCGCGGTTTTAGCCGAAAGGATCCGACTTGCTGTGGAAAAACTCAATATCCCGCTCAACTGCAAACAGATAACACAAACCGTCAGTCTCGGGGTAACCACCTATGACCCCGCAAAAAAGAAAACCCAAAAGGGTACAATTATAGACGCAGCAGATAAGGCCATGTACTCATCAAAGAAAAATGGAAGAAACCGGGTAAGCATCATTGTACTGCAACCCTGATAGAATTTAGGAATTTAACGTTATTGACTACGTTGACTAACTACTTTTCCTTGTTATTATCTTACATACTGCAGAGGTAGAAACTCCTGTTTGGCGTGCAACCTCCGCCAACGGAATACCATAAGTCTCAACCAACCTGCAAACTATCTGTGACCTTGCCTCAGACACCCTGCCTCTTCGGCTGCCGGACTCCAATTCAGAAATATTTACACCTTCCTTCTTACATATCTTCTTTATAACTTTGTTCATTTTCTCTCTTCGTTCATCTGCCGAAAACTGCTTCTTTAACTTATCATCTGTATCCTGCAGAATCTTCATTACAAAATCCCCGCTCCCTAATATCCGCTCATCCGTCAGTCTCCCCTCTCCATGTCTTCTCAGGGATTTCACTTCCGACCACCCGCCAAGTGAGCGGATTAATCCGCCCCCAACCAATTCCGGCCGATTCCCTTTTGCTATTCCCCCTTTAAGGAATGCCCTGTAAGCCTTCATTGCCTCTCCTTCTTTATTGCCAAACCAGTTTAATACATAATCACGGTCCTGCCACTCATTCTTCACTCTGCCCATCAACACACTATGTCCACAGTAACGGTACCTGTCAAGTTCCGAAGGGGTTTTAACCACGTTTGCACGGAGGGGATTAAGGTGGACATAGCGAACCAACTCCGCAAAGTAGCTGTTCTCATCACACACTATTGATTTGTACCTGTTCTGAAACAGATGGCCATGACGGCGGTGGCGCTGGTTATATGTGATTGCGTAGCCGGTCAGGAACCGGCGCATGAAGGTTGATATACCTGCCTTCCCGCTTCGAAGCAGGAAGTGTGCATGATTCGGCATTAATGCCCAGGCATAGATCGAGGTACCGGTCTCTAATGCTGCCCGCCCTACTCTTTCTACAAAGTTCTCCCGATCTTTCCTGTCATCTACTATTTTTCTCTGCTCTATTCCCCGGATGATTATATGGTGCAGTGTCCCCGGTGCATCAAGTCTTGCCTGCCGTGGCATTGTCTTTCTCCATAAAGTAGTTGCTGTTTTTGTTTTTACTTTCCTCTGACTACAGTACTATAGCATAGTTAGTCAACGTAGTCAATAACGTCCCCCAAATCCTAAGTTTTCTGGTAATCCACGAAGGATATCCTGCCTGCGATCTTCCAAAATTAATTCAATAGCTTCCCGTAGATTATTTTTTGCTTCTTCTATCGTTTCACCCTGTCCATTTGCACCCGGCACCTCTGGGCAAATGGCCCAATATCCACTTTCGGGTGCTGGTTCAATTATGGCTGTAAATTCAGCTTTCATATTACCTCCTGCTTCCATCTGTTTTATCAGCGGCGGCGTTCTGCCATCCGCTGGAATGACTTGTTATGTCTTAATTATTTCATTCAATCCTTCAATAATCATTGCTATTTCATCTGGTGATGCCCTGCCTATCCTTTTGCCAATCCCCTCTACAGACAATGTCCTGATCTGACTTATCTTAACCCATGATCTTTTGGGTAGTTTCACGACGGAGCTTAACTCCAGCGTTAATGGGAAACCTGCACGCTGTGGTTGACTGGTAATTGCAACGGCTATAACTGTTCCGGATCGTTCATTAAAAATATCATGACTCAAAATGAGAACAGGCATCTGTCCTCCTTGTTCATGTCCACGAACAGGATTTAAATCTGCCCAGCGAACATCCCCTCTCAGTATTCTGGCCATTCATTCATATCCTCTGTCATGCCTTCCTCAGCCATTGCCTTCTCAAAAGAGGGATCAAGTTTAGAACATTCTTTCGACAAACGAACATGCTTTATCCTCTGTAACTTCTCTTCCACTGCTTCCTGAATTGCCTGACTACGACTTTTATAGCAGCGTACTTTTACCAAATAGTCTATTTCTTGAATGTATTTTTCATCTATTGTAATTGCAATTTTGTTCTTGCTCATACCCACCTCCTATGGTAGGATATTATATCATACCGATTGATGGCAATACAATTTTATGACATAACGATTAATATACGAATTACTTATTTCTTCTTCAACTTCCCTACACTATATCACATTTCAGAAACATATACAACTCCAATTGATTATTTTATAAGGTTGTTCTTGTATTTACTTCCTTTCCACCATATTTACTATAACATAGTTAGTCAACGTAGTCAATAACGTCCCCTAAGTCGCTAAGTCGTCATAAGTAATAGTTTAGTAGATTAGGGAGCTTTTTTATCCAACAGGGACAAGATACCGAGATAGTTGTTGACATATCGGTATTTTTTTGTTACAATAGCAAGAGTATTAATACTCTTGCTATTGTGGAGGCAACATGAAACGAATCGATTTATTAAAAAGACGTCAGGGCCGGCTCAAGGAGGAGATAATGGCAAACCTCGATTTGCTCATCGGGACTGTAGGAAAGTCCCCTTCAATGACCGGTC
>BTTF01000080.1:0-9268 GCA_036244995.1 bacterium
GCCTCTCCCTGAGACTGAGTTCAAAGTAAACGTTGCTCTCCATCAGGATTCCTACAATCTCTTTTGCCTCTCGTGAGACCATCATAAACACACTCCTTGATTCTTTTATCGGCTGTTAGAATAAAAAAATTAATTGCAAGAATTTAGCAGCAATTATTATGCCAGCATTCTGCTCCCGGTTGATTAATTTAAGAGGCCAAAAACGTGCGCTATTTGAGCTCTATATGTTAACATATTTACCATGCATACATATGACATCATAAAAAAGAAGCGGGACGGCGGGTGTCTGAACAAAGATGAGTTTCAGTTCCTCATAAAGGGATACCTCTCTGAAGAAATACCCGATTACCAGGTATCGGCGTTTTTAATGGCGACATTCCTCATGGGGCTCAATGATGAAGAGACCATCTCTCTTACGGACGTAATGCTCCATACAGGACAGATACTCGACCTTACCGAGATGGATGATCCCAGAATAGATAAACATTCAACAGGCGGGGTCGGTGACAAGATAAGCATCATCCTTGCACCCCTTGTTGCGGCTGCAGGTGTTACCGTACCCATGATATCCGGCAGGTGCCTCGGTCATACGGGGGGCACACTCGATAAACTTGAATCCATCCCGGGCTTCAGGACAGAGATGAAGATTGCTGACTTCAGAAACATACTTTGGGAGACAGGAGTTGCAATGATGGGGCAGACAGAAGATATTGCCCCGGCTGATAAAAAGCTTTATGCATTGAGGGATGTAACGGCGACTGTAGAGAGTATCCCACTTATTGCATCAAGTATCATGTCGAAAAAACTGGCGGAGGGCCTTAACGGGCTGGTGCTTGATGTAAAGGTTGGTTCCGGGGCATTCATGAAGACCATGGAAGATGCTGAGGCACTGGCCACTACCCTCACCAATACAGGTAACTCTTTTGGGGTCAGGACAGTGGCTGTAATTACAGACATGGATGAGCCCCTTGGCAGGACTGTGGGTAACTCACTTGAAATCAAGGAGTGTATAAATGCACTGAAAGGCAGGGCAGATAAGGACCTTATTGAAGTGATGCTTACGCTCGGGGCATGGATGCTTTATCTCGCTGACTGGGTGGCAAGGGCCGTTGACAACCCCAGGACAGTGGTTCCGCGGATTACGTCTATAGATGAAGGAGCACTTTCAGAGAAACGTGTAGAGCTTGAAGAGTTGATTGGCTCGGGTAAGGCCCTTGAAAGCTTTATGGAATTTGTAGAGCGCCAGGGAGGCAATTCCGAGATAGTTGCAAACCCTGCTTTATTGCCTGGGGCTGCTCACATAAAGCCGGTTCAGGCTGATTCTGGTGGATACATACAAAGGGTGGATGCCGGGAAGGTTGGCACTGCCTCCATGCTCCTTGGGGCAGGCAGACAGAAGCTTGAAGACAGGATTGATCATGGTGCAGGTATTATACTGAACAGGAAATCCGGAGCCACTGTGCAGGAGGGAGACACTATTGCTGTCCTTCACTATAATGATGAAAGGGAAACCAACCTGGCCGAGGCATTTCAGCTTGTGAAAGATGCCTTTGAGGTAGGAGCGGAACCGCCGGAGCCAAAAAAGATGATTAAAAAGGTGATACTGTAAGCCCCCGGCAATCTGTAATGCCCGCTACAGCAGACCGTTTTCGTAAAAACTGTAGTGGCCGTCTCTTGTAATAATAAAGTGGTCGTGGACCTTGATCCCCATCTCTTCAGATGTGTTTTTAAGGCGTTTTGTCAGCTCAATATCACTCCTTGATGGTTTCAGGAGGCCTCCCG
Organism: bacterium; assembly: GCA_036244995.1. Lineage (GTDB taxonomy): Bacteria > Nitrospirota > Thermodesulfovibrionia > Thermodesulfovibrionales > JdFR-85 > BMS3Bbin07. The sequence continues at coordinate 1,783 of BTTF01000080.1, forward strand.
GATGATTATGTACGAGTATAATGCTGACGGCCTTGTGTCTCAGGGCGTATTCCAGTACCTTCCTCGGATATACAACAGCCTGGTCAACCGTCCCCTCCTGAATAACCTCTTCCGACAGCACCTCATTCTGTGAATTCAGATAAATAACCCTGAACTGCTCATCCCTCAGCCACCCCATTGAGACCCTGCAATACTCAACCACTGCCTCCGGAGAAGATATTTTTACCTTATGAAATGTCCGCTCCTTTACACAGAGTTCCATAAGTGACTGCATGAGATTTATAAGAATAGCCGTCTTCTCTCCTACTCCGTCAATCTCTTCAAGCTCGTGAATCTCTGCCCCGAAAACTCCGGATATCCCGTCAAACCTTTTCAGAAGTGCCTTTGCTACAGGTTTTCTGTCTTTCCGTGCAACACCATAGGTGAGCAGCAACTCAAGGACTTCATAGTCCTGAAGGCCTTTTATGCCGTTTTCGATAAACCTCTTCTGTAGGCGACTCCTGTGTCCGAGATAATGGGAGGCGTTGTCATTGGGTTTCATTAATTCTGTAATCCACAAAGACCTTCAGGTCTTCCCTTAGTGTGTGATAGACGGAACAATACTTTTCATGTGATAACGAGATCGCCCTCTGCACTTTTTTCTCTGTTATGCCATCCCCTGACATGTGAACGGTCATCCTGATTGTCTTAAAATACTGAGGCGGGGTTGGATTTCTCTCTCCCTCCAGGTCGATCTTGAAGCTCTCCAGCTTGCATCTCATTTTCTGGAGAAAGGAGACCATGTCAATACCCATACAGCCGGTAAGGCTCAGGAGCAGACTCTCTGTGGGCATGCAGCCCCACTCCACCCGAGCGTCAAAATCTATCTCATAACCCCGCTGGGTCCTTCCAACAAAGATAAGGTCTTTGTCCCAGGTGAGGGTTCCCTTTGTAACCGGTGCAACCTTCTCCTTGTACCCTTCCAGTGAATCCTCAAGTGTCTCGATCTCCTCGGCATTGCTCATCCTTTAACACCTCCCTGATATTTGATAGTAAAACTGGTAACGGAGTTGAATATTCAGTTATGAAATTTTATAACAACAGGCGCTATTGTTTCAACCGGGGATAGCTCTTTCAGAACTTCCTGCAGAAACCCTGTCAACTTTTGGAAAGGGGATACGGGTATAGAGTTTGAACGGTTTCAAATTATCACTTTTGTCTCACCCGGATGGTGAGTCGTGATAATTTCCTCGGAACCCCGGCATGACGCCGGGACGAGAATGAGTGAAAACTCTATACCTATATCCCCTTTCTTCTACTACCATTTTGGAGTTCTTCGTCTTTAAATACACCCTTTAGGTTAAAATTAATGTATGGAACAGGATAGTGGAGAAAAGAGGGTAATCATAATTACCGGCCCCACGGGAGTGGGCAAAACAGGCTTTTCACTGCTCATGGCCGAGACACTCCGGACAGAGATTATAAGCGCTGATTCAATGCAGGTTTACAGGGGAATGGACATCGGTACTGCAAAACCTTCACCGGAAGAAAAAGCGCGGGTCAGACACCATATGATAGGCATTGTTGATCCCTCGGAAACCTATAGTGCAGGCAGATATTTGAGAGATGTAACCCCCCTGATCGAAGGGCTTCACAACAGGGGAAAGCTCCCGATTGTTATTGGCGGTACAGGACTTTACATAAAGGCCCTTACAAGAGGGCTCTTCTCTGCACCGGAGGCTGATCCTGAATTAAGGTCTGCCTTGCTCCGGCTTGAGCACAGAATCCCGGGGAGACTGTATCAGGAGCTGTTGAAGATAGACCCTCAGCGGGCCTGCACTATCGAGCCTGCAGACAAGAGGAGGATTATCCGTGCCCTTGAGGTCTCCTTAAAGGCCGGCAGACCTATATCCGAGCTGCAGAAGGAGTTTACCTCGCCCCTGCCCTATAAGTATATAAAGATAGGGCTTACAAGGGACAGAAAGGAACTCTACAGGTTAATTGAGGAGAGGGTTGAAGAGATGTTTGCCTGCGGATTGGTTGATGAGGTTGCAAGACTCCTGAGAATGAATCCCTCGGAGACCCCGCTGCAGGCTATAGGGTATAAGGAGGTTTTAGGATACCTGAGGGGAGAGCTGGGGCTTGATGAAACGAAACTGCTTGTAAAGCGTGCAACAAAGAGGTATGCAAAGAGACAGTTTACATGGTTTAAAAAGGAAGAGGGTATCCAGTGGGTGGATATTACCGGTCTGTTATCGGCTGAAGAGGTCTTTGGGAAAGTGGGGAGAGAGGCCGGGGCCTTTAACCGTTTTCCTTTGCCCGGAATGTGCAGTAATCACTAAAAGCGCGAAAGCTGCATTCATTGTTATGAACTCATCAGCATTCCGAAATTCTCGCTGAGACATTTAGTTGGCTTACGTTTTTCCGAGAAAAATCGAGCAATTGTAATTATGCAGGAAGTTGACCTGTGTCACTGCAGATTCCGGTTAAATCCTGCCCTGCAACCTGTTTTTCCGTTGGTAATTTTACCCTTGCCTTTGGCTAATACTTGTGCTAATATATTTTCACTATCAGGGGTCATGTAGAGGGGACTTGACTTCACCTGAGGTTTCTTCCCTGTTTACGCTCATACCGCGCGTAAACTTAGCTTGTATGGTAGTGGCCGAGATGACGGTCGTCATGTCTGTTACTACACCAGGAAACATTAAATACAATAGTTGGGGGAAAATGCATACACTATCTCAAAACAAGGATACAACTTTTAACAGCAGATATGAACTTGATAAGGAGTGTGAGTCAGCAAAAAGGGCACTTAAGCGAGAGTTTGGATTAAGACATATCCTGGGCAGCAGCAAGGTCGTACAGGAACTCCATGAAAAGATAGACCGTATATCCTCATGTGATGTCAATGTCTTGATATCCGGTGAGACCGGAACAGGAAAAGAACTGGCAGCCAGGGCTGTTCATTATCTAAGCAGCAGGGCCTGTAAGCCGTTTATCCCACTGAACTGCGGTGCTATTCCGGAAAACCTTTTTGAGAACGAACTCTTTGGCCATGCAAAGGGAGCCTTTACGGATGCCCGTCTTCAACAGGCTGGACTTGTGAAGGAGGCCGAAGGCGGTACCCTGTTCCTGGACGAGATAGGTGCGGTCAGTCCCTATATACAGGTAAAGTTCCTCCGTTTGTTGCAGGATAGCGAGTATAAACCCCTTGGAGACTCCAAGCCCCAAAAGGCCGATATTAGAATAATTGCTGCAACAAACAGGGACCTTGCAGGACTTGTTAAAGAGGGAACATTCAGGGAAGACCTCTTCTACAGGTTGAATATCGTTACCATATTTATACCTCCTCTGCGTAAGAGAAAGGAGGATGTTCCTATCCTGGTTGAGCACTTTACAAGGAAATATTCGAGGGAATACAACAAACTGATAAGGGAAATAACAGAAGATGCCATGGATATGTTTATCTCATATCCATGGCCAGGAAATATCAGAGAACTTGAGAACAAGGTCCAGCAGCTAATTGTGATGTCCACCTCCTCAGTAATAAGTGCTGGAGACATCCAACTACCGGCAAGTGAAGCAACTGCTAAGGAAATAGAAACAGAATATTTTAAGGTGGCCAAGGAAAGGGCCATCACTGCCTTTGAAAAAAACTACCTGTTCAATCTCCTGACAGAACACCGGGGAGATATGGTCAGTGCTGCCAGAAAGTCAGGAAAGAGCCGTACCGCCCTCTGGAACCTGCTCAGGAAGCACAAACTCTCCCCAAAACAATTCCGCTATTAGTACACCACTGATTTCCACTGAACACACTGTATATTTAGGATGCAGATGAACGCAGATTTTGACTCATATGTTGTCCCGACATACAGGCTGTATCATAATTGTCATTCTGAACTTGTTTCAGAATGCCGAAAAATCAACGTGTTATGAGACCCTGAAACAAGTTCAGGGTGACAATTTATGGTTTGGGCAACAGCCCGTTGAGACATGACTTTCATATGTGTTCATCTACGTTAATCCGTGGCTAAACTACGTCTTTGTTCTCCTGCGTAATAAGAAAGTGACGCATGGGTCACCAAGAAACTACTCTCTCTATTAAATGTTCTAAAAAAGACCTTGCAAATCAACATGTTATAAATCATCACGGTTTGGCATATCTATTGCTATCTCTATTACAGTTTGGAATTTTTCACTGATTTTCCCCGTGAACAAAAGACAGGATGATATGCCTAAAAAGATACTGGATTATCTTCAGAAAAATCCAGATGCCGGAGATACCCTTGAAGGAATTTCCAGGTGGTGGCTGCAGTCCGAATGTGTAGAGCAATCAGTGGATAAAGTGGCGTGTGTCCTGGAGCAATTGATCAAAGAAGGCGTGGTCAAGAAGCAAAAGGTCAAGGACGGTAGACCGTTTTATAAGATTGGGAAGGAATCTTAATTCACCTTCATATATAAGTTGAATAATAAAATGAAAGTTAGGTTGACGACAGAAATGCAAGACTCAAAGCAGCTCGAAACTGATGCGGGGATTTACGAAAGCCCCGGTGAATACATTGCCGATGAACTCAAAAAGATTGACCTTATACTTGAACTTGCTGTGTTGCGACAGCGAATAAAGAAGGATGTTGGAAACGATGTTTTTGCAGGACTGTATATTTCTGAAAAAGAAGTTGATGTGCTTTTAAATAAAGCAGAGATTATAAAAGAGAAGGTTAAAGATACCGTTAAAGACCCTTCGGATATTATGCAACTCGTACATGCTATTGAAAGACAGAGAGAGATAATTGCCCACAGGTCCGACCTTGCCAGGGAAAAAGGAGTAATGCTCCCGATGGAGCATTTAAAAAAATTGTTCGGCTTGACACCTTTTGAGGTTGATGCGGTACTACTTTGTTTAGCCCCGGTGCTGGACACAAAATATGACAAACTCTATGCATACCTTCAGGATGATATTTCGAAAAAATATTCGACTCTCAATTTAATTTTCACGCTCCTCACGCGGACGGTTAAGGAATGTACTCTTGCCAGACAGTACTTTTCTGCACATGCCCCGTTGATTCAATGGCAAATCCTGAAATTTGGTGATGACAAGCGTGAGTTATCAGTGCCGCCACTATCCAGACCCATCTGTATAGATGAGCGTATTGTGGATTTTATTTTAGGCAGTCCTTTTTTAGACCCTGTTACCTCAGAAAGCCTTGAGGTTATAGAACCTCAAGGAGAGATAGACACTCTTTATTTAAGGGAAGGCCTGAAGCAGAAATTAAAGAATTTAACAAGACACCTTCAGGAAGACAAGGGATTCAGAAGCAATACAGTAGTCTTTTTCTATGGCCCCCATGGTGTTGGGAAGACAACGGCAGCAATTGCAATCTCCGGTGCCCTGAAAGTTCCCCTTCTAAAAATAAATATAAGAGACCTCCTGAAAAACGAAGAGACATTTTTTGAGACAATTAAACGAATCGTTAGAGAGGCATTGCTGCTTCAGTGCTCTCTTTTAGTGAAAGGTTTTGACCTTCTCATTTCAGACGAAGGAAAGATTAGTCATTTCAGGGAATATCTACTTAAAGAGGTCAGTACGTTTTCCTATCTTACCTTCTTAACAGGTGAGCTGAACTGGGAGTCTGCAGTAGAAGAATTAGACAACGCACGATATATGAAAATTCATTTTCCCGTGCCTGATTTCCTGCTCAGAAAGAAGATATGGGGGAAAGCCCTGAATGGCAAGCATAATTTTACAATCAGCCTTACCCCTGATGATCTTGCCGATAAGTTTAAGTTTACCGAAGGACAGATCAGGGCTGCTGTTGCAACTGCAAGAAACAGGACATTTTTCCATCCTGAGGATATAGTTACGGATGAAGATATCCTGATAGGTTGTAGACAGCAGAACAATCAAAGGCTATCAGAACTGTCCTTAAAAATATCCACAAAATTTTCCTGGCAGGATATTGTCTTGCCGGTGGATCAATTAGCACAGCTCAGGGAAATCTGTGGTCATCTTAAGTATCGGCATATAGTCTATGGAGTGTGGGGGTTCGGAAAAAAGATTTCATCAGGTAAGGGGTTGAATGTTCTATTCTCCGGCCACTCCGGTACAGGGAAAACCATGGCTGCAGAAATACTGGCGAATCAATTGAAGCTGGAGCTTTATAAGATTGACCTTTCACAGGTGGTCAGTAAATATATCGGTGAGACTGAGAAGAACCTGAGCAGGATATTTAAAGAGGCAGAGACCAGTAACGCTATCCTCTTTTTTGACGAGGCCGATGCCCTCTTCGGGAAACGATCTGAGGTAAAAGATGCCCATGACCGTTATGCAAATATCGAGACGGGATATCTCCTTCAAAAAATGGAGGAGCACGAGGGGGTGACGATACTGGCTACAAACCTGCGTCAGAATATGGATGAAGCCTTTGTTCGCAGGATGCAGTTTATTGTCGACTTTCCTTTTCCGGATAAACTCCATCGCTGCAGGATTTGGAAAGTCCACTTTCCAAAAGAGGCGCCATGCGGTGATGATATCGATTTCGAATTCCTCGGCAGACAGTTCAAACTGTCGGGTGGCAATATCAGGAATATCGTTATTAACTCCTCTTTCCTTGCTGCAGCGAACAGAGAGAGAATCGGTATGAAACATTTGATTCATGCAACCATGCGGGAGTTTCAAAAGATGGGCAAACTCTGTGTAAAAGGGGATTTTGGAAAGTACTATGAACTGCTTGAAGTGGAAGCAAAAATATGAGTGATTTTACCGTCATTGGAGATATTGGCGAGACATTGAAGAAATTATTGGAAGATGACCCTTGGACCGGTATCAGTCCAACGCCCGAGATTACCTTTAAATCGCCTAATGAGGTCAGAGATGATGGCGGAAGCACCAACAAGGTATCGATCTTCCTGTATCAGATTCTTGAAAATCCCTACCTCAAGAATGAAGAACCTAAGCGGATTGATGATACACATCTTCAGTTGCCTCCACAATTCCTGGACCTCTTATATCTCGTCACCCCTTACAGCAATGACAAAACACAGGAGAAAATTATTATGGGCAAGGTCATGCAGATATTCTTTGACAATGCAGTCTTGACCGGCACTGCTCTGCAGGGAGCACTTTCAGGAACAGATGAAGAAATAAAGCTCTTCTTTAATCCTATATCACTTGATGACCTGACCAAGATATGGAGTGCCTTTCAGGAGGTTGCCTATAGATTATCCATAAGTTATATGGTTACCCCGATAAGGATAGACTCAACACGTCAGATGGGTATGCGGAGGGTGGTATCAAAAGAGATGAATCACTCGTACATTGTGTCAAAGGGAGAAGGGATATAAGATGGCTTTTATTACACCATACTTTACTGATAAATTTACTGCCTATCCTGGCGATACCATTATTACCAATCTTTCTTTGGCAGTCTGGCTGACTGATGCTTATACAAGAAATGAATCATTTGGTCATATCAAGGTGATGGTAAGGGAGGGAGATATAAAGGCTGCC
>BTTF01000081.1:0-9102 GCA_036244995.1 bacterium
CAGAAAATCATTCAGGTTTTTTGACCGGCTGATTGAAGAATCCCGGAATGCCTTTGTCTTCATTCAGCCCGGGGATGAGGACGAGATGTCACTCTCTGCAAGGCACTCCACAGAATACGGCAGTGATTTTTTTGATGAGATAGTGCGCTTTATCAAGTTCGGAGGCGAGAAAAACTGGACGAATCTCCTCAGAAGCCTGATAAAAAGATTCTCAGGAGAGGATATCCCTTATGATCCGCCGCATAAGATGCCCAGCGAGGGAATCTATCACCCGCGTACAGGGGTCTCTCTGACACTTGACGAATACATAAACTCACAGGGCACCTCCCTGAAAGAGCTCGAAGATAAAAAGACTCCCGTAATTGGTTTGTGGTTTTATCAGGGTTATTACGTAGACGGTAATCTGGCGTTTGTTGACAGTCTTGTCGACGAGATAGAGAGGCAGGGGGGCTTCCCTGTTGCATGTTTTTACAACCGGTTTCCTGACAGGATTCTCAATAACAGGGATCCGGCATGGGTTGCGGAGAATTTTTTTCAGGTGGACGGGAAGACCATTATCCATGTGCTCCTGAGTTGCATGGTCTTTTCAATGAGACTTACCCTTCCAAAGTTTGCCGGAGTTTATGAAAAGATCGGCGTGCCGGTTCTGCAGGCGATTACACTCTTTACGACCCGCAGGAACTGGGAAGAGACCGAACAGGGGGCTACTCCCCTGGATGTCTGCATAAGTGCAGCGCAGCCGGAGTTTGACGGCATCCTTATTACCGTGCCTGTCTCAACAAGGGATGCGGCAGGGCAGGACCTGCTTACAGGTGCAACGCTACTGAGGAACATGCCTGTTGAGGAACGGATAGAGAAGATCGTGAGCCTTGCAGGGAAGTGGGCAATGCTCGGAATAAAGCCGAATGCTGAAAAGAGGGTGGCGGTGATCTTTCATAACTATCCGCCCCGTAATGACCGCATCGGGTGCGCCGCAGGGCTTGACTCCTTTAAAAGTGTTAAGAATATTGTCGACAGGCTGAAGAAAGATGGGTATTCAATAGAGCGGGAGTATGAATCAGGGGATGCCCTTGCCCATGAGATACTTGACAGGGTTACTGTTGACAGGCGGTGGCTGACCCCTGAGGCAATGGCGCAGAAGGCGGCTGACCGTATCGGGCCTGCGCAATACAGTGCATGGCACGAAGGCCTTCCGGAGAAGAACCGGGAGCATATGGTAAGGGACTGGGGAGAAATCCCGGGCGGGCTCTTTGTCCATGAAGACGAGGTTATGGTCAACGGGATTATCAACGGTAATGTATACATAGGCATTCAGCCGCCAAGGGGCTTTGTTGAGCAGCCAGAAAAGATACATGATCCGCATCTTGCGCCAGGCCATCATTACATATTTCATTACAGGTGGATAAGGGATGTTTTTAAGGCGGATGCCGTACTGCATATCGGAAAGCACGGCTCCCTTGAGTGGCTGCCGGGGAAATCACTGGCGCTTTCACGGGAATGCTATCCCGACATCTCCATCATGGACCTGCCGAACATATATCCCTATATCATCAATGACCCCGGAGAGGGAACCCAGGCAAAGCGACGCTCCTATGCCTGTGTGGTTGACCACCTTATCCCTGTTATGACAAATGCCGACAGGTATGATGAGCTGGCAGAGGTGGATACAAAAATACTCGAGTACATCCAGACAAAGTCAATGAACCCTGAAAGACTGCCCGTGCTTCAAAAGGAGATATGGCAACTGGCCGCAAAACAGAATCTTCATTCGGATATGGAGGTCTCTGAGGATGAGGCATTTTCAGGCTTTGACGCTTTTGTGGAGAGGCTGCATTCCTACCTCTCCGAGGTGGCGGACACTGCCATATATGACGGCCTCCACGTAATGGGCACTGTGCCGGAGGGAGAAGGACTGACAGAGCTTGTTACACAACTTGTGCGGATCAAAAACGGGGATGTGCCATCCCTGAGGGAGGCGATTGCAGGGCAGTGGGGATACGATTATGACGATCTCCTTCAATACAGGGGACAGGCAGACCCCACAGGCCGGTTCCCCACAAATGCCGTCGCAATAACAGATATCCACAGGACTGCCCTTGAAATAGTGATGGATGTGATAGAAGGTAGCGAGCCCCTTGTTGCGGATGAGAGCCCGGAGGTACGCAGAGTGGTGGAGTTTATAAGGGATGTTGTGCTGCCGAAACTGAAACAGACTACAGAGGAGATAGATTCAGTGGCTGCCGCCCTTTCAGGGAGGCATGTCCTTCCCGGCGGCAGCGGTGCACCCACCCGGGGTATGGTGGATATCCTGCCCACAGGAAGAAATTTCTTTTCCGTTGATCCCTTCAGGATTCCTTCACCCACTGCCTGGATTACAGGGAAGGCGCTTGGAGACGCACTTGTTGAAAGACATATGAATGAGACAGGAAAGCCTCCTGAAAGCATCGGCATGGTTATATGGGGCAGCCCCACAATGCGTACAATGGGGGAGGACATTGCAGAGGCATTCTACCTTATGGGTGTGAGGCCCGTATGGAACAGCAGGAACGGACGTATCGAAGGTCTTGAGATTATTCCTGTCGGGGATTTGAAGTTTCCGCGTGTGGATGTGACGTTCAGGACGTCGGGGTTTTTCAGGGACTCGTTCCCCAACCTGATGGAACTCCTGGATGAGGCCGTGGCAATGGTGACTGCCCTCAACGAGCCTGTTGGAAAGAATTTTTTGAGAAAACACGTGCTGACAGAGGCTGACGAGCTTGTTAAACGCGGTATTAACCCTGAGACAGCACTGCGGGAGGCATCCTTCCGTATCTTCAGTGACCCCCCCGGTGTCTATGGCGCGGGAATCCCGGAGGTTATCGACGCAAAGGTATGGGAGAAGAGCGAGGACCTGGGAGAGGTTTATATTACGTGGGGCGGGTATGCATACGGCAAAGGGGTCTATGGGGAAGACAGGAGAGAGGTATTCCGCAGAAGGCTTTCAGATATCAGCCTTGTAGTGAAAAACGAGGATTCACGGGAGTATGACCTCCTCTCCTCTGATGACTTCAATGCCTACTTTGGAGGCTTTGTGGCAGCAGTAAAGACAGTGTCGGGTAATTATCCGAAGGCATATTCAGGGGATGCATCTGATCCTGATCGTGTCAGGTACAGGAGTATTCAGGAGGAGGTAAAGCATATCTTCCGCTCAAGAATACTCAATCCCAAATGGATGGAGGGACTCATGCGCCACGGGTACAAGGGTGCCGGAGACCTCTCAAGGGCTGTGGATATCTCGTTTCACTGGGATGCCACCTCTGATGTTATGGAGGACTGGATGTATGACGCCCTGTCGGAAAAGTACGCACTTGATGAAAAGATGCAGGAGTGGTTTAAAGAGGTTAATCCCTATGCCCTGCAGAATATTGCCGAGCGTCTCCTTGAAGCGGCAAGCCGCGGGATGTGGAATGCCTCTGAGGAGATAAAGAAGAGGCTTGAGGATGTGTATCTTGATGTGGAGGGGGATATAGAGGAGAGGACGGATGCCTGATAGCCTGTATTTGATTGAGGGGCCTGAGAGATACCGGGGCACAGGACTTTCACTCAACTACAACCCCAAAAAGTCTGACAACTTTCCGGGGACCCCTGTTCTCGACAGGCATTCTGCCTGTCTCCGAGGTTTTCGCTTTCAGCGAAAAAAACCGTTCAAGCCCTGTACCCCGGCATCTCTCATCATGCCGATGATAAAACATATCTTTTTTAGAAATCTGAGCCTTTTTTTCTTTTTGCTGGCACTGCTTGTTCTTGTTCAGGGGTGCACAAGGGAGCAGGCCGGAGTTCAGGTGTATTTTGTCCGTGACGGACTTGCCGTGGAGCTGACCGGGCTTAAAATGGTTACAGTCCGCTCAGAAGGGAGAGAGGTTTTCAGGTGGCTGAAGGGCGAAGGGGCTGAAGGAGCGGTGCTTTTTGCAAACAGGAAACTGTTCCTTCCCCTTCAATGGAGCCCGGGGGAGAAATACAGCGTGGAGGCCCGTAACAGTGATGCACGGTTTGTGATGGATGTTACTGCACCGCTCAGGCCCTCGCCCATGCTTGTTCAGATGGTGGAGCTGGAAGAGGTCATTCCATTTAGTATTGACGAGGGGGTTGCCCCTGATACGTTCGTGAAATTCTCGAAAGACAGTAAGTACCTTGCAATCGGCAGTTTTCACGGTTATCTCAGGGTTGTTGAGGTGAGGACCGGTAAGGTCATCTTCTCACGGAAGATCGCTGAGGGTATGGTGAAGCGCATTGGATGGGGAGAGATAGACGGACAACGGGTGCTGTATGTGGGGGAACAGTCACCTGACGGGTATCTTTACTGTCTTGATGCAATGACAGGCAAGGAAATATGGAAGTACCGCCTGGCTGACGACATTGAGACATCAAGGCCGGAGAGGGAAAATGACCGTTATGCAATATATAAATTCCCGGGCGTCTACCAGTTAAAAGTGCTTCCCGGCGGTGATGTGGTTGTGGTCGGCACACATGGATGGGACAATGAAGGCAAGAGGCTTTACAGGTGTCTGATCTACCGGTTTGACGGCAGGACAGGCAGGATAAAATGGCGGTGGCCTGCGGACAGGCCGCTTCCCTACAGTCTTACGTGGTTTGACATATCAGCCGGGGGAGAGAAGCTCCTGCTTCTTATGTCAGCATGGCGTCCACCTGAGCGCACTGATTCCATATATGGAAACGGTACACTCTATTGTCTCAACGGCAGGACGGGAGAGGTCCTGTGGGAGTACAGGGTGCCGCCGCTGAGGCCGTATTATGAAACTGCCAGTGCCTGGCAGGGGGTTGCCCTCTCCAGGGACGGCAGGTATGCGGCAGTCGGGCTTAATGACGGCAGGGGGATGTTCTTTGATACAGAGAGGACTATAAAGGTAAAGGGAAAGCGCTTCCTGCAAAACAGTCCGGTGTGGATAAGAGATATCGGGACACCTGTTCTGATCGGGGATATCCCTGTCTCAGCCTACATAAGCTATGCAAGGGTGGGGTCTGATACGGTCTACTTCGTCCTGCCCGGGACCTCCATTCCTTCAGGTGCGGTAAAGGGCAAGGTGCAGAAACCAGCGCCTCATCCCGCGGCAAATCAGCTTTATGCCTTTGGTTTTGACGGCAGGCTGAAATGGAAATGGAAGTCCTACGGCTCCATGCAGGGTGTTTATCTCTCCGGTGACGGCAGATGGCTCTTTACTGTTAATGCCGTTGCAGGCATGGCGGGCTCCCGCAGGGGCGGGATGACATCCTTTTTTGGGGCCACACTCTTTGATACATCAAGGGCGGGGTCAGGGATGGATAAACTCCTATACCTTTATCCCACGGAAGGTCCGGTCTTCTTTATGGCTGACATATCGGCAGACGGCATGTATATTGCCCTCGTAGAGGTGCCGTTTACAGATGAAAAGGGCACGAATAAGGGAAGGTACCGGGTTCATATAATTCACTGATGAAAAAGGTTAAAAAAACTCTCATAATGGGCATTATTATATTGCTTGCAGGCACCGGCGTTACTGCATGGTATCTGCTTACACCACACAAGGCCGTGCAGGAGGCAGATGTGAAGTTTGTCCCTGATGGTGCATGGCTGTTTTTCAGCTCTCCGCTGAGGCTTAAGTCTATCGGGATTCAGGGTCCGGATGGTGTGATTGTCTCTCAGCCGCTGAATAACATAAAGAAAGAGAACCTCTGGCTTGTCTTTGACTGGAAGAGTAACACAACCTACAGATTCAGGCTTGCAAGCAACCAGGGAACTATGGTGATAAAGGGAAAATCTCCGGATAATGACTATGCCGCCGCTGTCCAGTTTTCAGCCCCGTTCACCTCAATGGCTGAACCCTCCGACCCTATGGTATTTGAGGATAAGATGGAGGGATCGAGCACGGCAGTTGAGAATAATGAGCTGACCTGTGCCGTTATCGTTACCACCTATCAGCAGGCTGAGAGCCTTGTTACCGGAAGAGTTACCATTCCTGCAGGAGTAAAGGTTACGGCTTTTCCGCAAAACCCTGATACGAGAGTCGTTTACGGGAAAAAAGAGACCGTAATATACTTCAGAACAACCCTTTCCGTTGCTTATGAGAGGTTTTATCTGCCCTTCACCATACAGGTGCCGGGTGAAGGAAAATATCGTCTCCATGCCGGGATTACCTTGAAAAGAGCAGGAGACAGGGAGTCTTTCTTCAGCAGGGACGTGACCGTCAAGGTAGTTAATCAGGAATCGGCAGGGGATACAATAAAGCTTGTCAAGACATCGATCCCCGTTGGTATTAGCGGTATAGCCCTCCGGCGGTATGCGGCAGATACGCTGTACATACAGCCCGCTGTATTTCGGAAACTCGGACGTTTCTTCGGGGTTGAGCCAAAGTATATTGACTACAATCATCCCTTTACATATCAGAGCCTTGTCCTGGAAAACACCGGGACCGGCAGCATTGCACTGCTCGTCAACTCCGGCATTTATTATAAAGACCGTGACATCACGCCTGAGGCATTCAGACCGCCGGACCTGCTGACAGGCGGGACAAAGGATACGGCCGTTACTGTGACGGCAATGCTCCTGCCGGGAGAAAAAACACGTGTGGTGATGCCTGTTTATCTGACCTCCGATCCCCTGCCCGGAGAGTACCGCAGGGTGTTAAAACTTATCCCCATGGGGTCGGTCCTCCCTGTTGCAGAATATGAGTTTCCCCTCCATGTCACATCCATGAACCTGACTGCATGGACATTTACGCTCTTTGCAGTATTTCTGAGTCTGACCGCCACTCTGGTCTTTGTGCTCAGGTTTAAAAGCATTGTGGCAGGGATGAAGGTCAGGTGGCTGGTGATCATCTCGCTCTACGGGGCAATGACTTTTGTGGTCTCAAACCTGCCTGTCAGGATATTCGGAAATCTTGTCTCGGCGCTGCTCGGTCCCTTCAGTGCCTTTGTTACAGGGTTTTTTTCGGAACTGCTTTACTGGACACTGCTCGTTGCACTCGTCAGGTCGATCCCGAGACCCGGCACTGTCACATTTGCGACCCTTGTCCGCTATATGCTCAACGGCATAATGTTCGGCGGGTTTCAACTGACGGACATACTCTTTACTGGTACGGGCATAGTTGTAAAGGAGGCGGCCTTCTATATGTCGGGCCTGACGCGCAAGGGAGAAAAATTCCGCTGGAATACGCCGTCCGTCTTCTATCTTGCACTCTATCTGTGTGCTGCCGATGCATTTATAACCCTGACCGGACTCTACCTGCATATGGTGCTCTTCCGACTCTACTTTGCCGACTGGTATATATACATGACCCTGATAGTGAACAGCCTGCTCTACACCTTTGCAGCGACATTTATGGGCTGGCGCTTCAGCGACCGGCTGAAATGGGAGGATGGTTAGATGAGCTACGGTATCGGCAGCCTTACACGGCAAAGGGAACGGCAGGGAATTATCGGCAGGCTTGATCCCAGGGTCAAGATCATCGGCCTTCTCTGCATCTCGGTCTATGCGGTAATGCTTGAAAATACGGCCCCCCTTATTATTCTTTTTTCCGTTTCATGGATTCTGGCAGGCATTGAGCGGGTGGAATGGTCAAAGCTGCGTCTGCTCCTTTTTCTTGTTGTATTGACGGTATGGGGAACGATGTTTTCCCAGTCGATTTTCTACTTTGAAGAACCAAGGACCGTGCTCTTAAACCTTGTCAATACGGATACCCCCCTGATAGGCAGATGGACAGGGGATATAAGTATCTACCGTGAAGGGTTCCGCTACGGTGCCGTTCAGTCATTGAGGTTTGCCTCCATGATGACATTTGGCTTTCTCTTCTGCTGGAGCACTGATACAGGTAAGATGCTTTCGGGCATGCTTCAACTGAGGGTACCCTATGTGCTTGCATTCATGACGGTGACTGCCATCAGGTTTATTCCGGCCATAATGGACGAGTTTGCCACTGTTATTCTTGCCATGCGGATGAGGGGCGGGAGGGTGCTCTCTTTCAATCCGGCAAGACTGCTCGGAAACTGGCTGAAACTGATACGGCCTGTCTTCATCAACTGCTACAGGAGGTCGAATATACTGTCACTCTCAATCCAGTCAAGGGCTTTTCAGCCTTCGGCCGCCCGCTCAACTGCCGAAAGCAGACACCTTGGAATGGGTGAAAAGGCGCTTCTCTCCGTCATCCTTCTGAGTACGACAGTCCTTGTAGTGCTGAAGATACTTTACGGTCTATATCTCTGGGATATTCTTTATGTATCACGGTTACGGGGGATCTACGAGATCTCCAGACTATATCTGTAATGGAGGAGTATATGCTTTTGGAAAGATTTTATGATGCAATCGAGGTCCACAGGGAGGAGAAGATTATCTATGTCAGGTTTCTGTCTCCCCACAGGGTTATATCCACCTGCCGTGTGGATGGCGGACTCAGGGATGACCTGGAGTATATCTATAACCATCAGGCGTGTGAACCCGCAGGACACTCCCATGAATCACACGGGAGGATGAGCTCTGATCCGGCCGGATACAGGAGGTCTATATGTGAGCGGTACGGACTTCCACCTGAAAAGAGCGCTTCCCTTGGTACGGCTGCAAATATGAACAATGCGGCCATAGTGTCTGAAAAGTTCCGTGATTTAGAGGTGGTTGCCGTATGCACAGGGGGAGTTGAAACGAATGCAGGCAGAATCGGTGACCCGGCTTCAGTATATGAAAGCAACGGCGTATTTGAGAAACTGGGAACAGCTCCGGTGGCAGCCCACGGTACCATTAACACCATGCTCTTCATTAACAGGGAGCTGACACCCGCAGCAATGGTGCGTTCGGTGATAACCGCCACTGAGGCCAAGACTGCGGCCCTTCAGGAACTCGCCGTACCCTCCCGTTATTCGGATGGGCTTGCCACAGGAACAGGGACAGACCAGATCGGGATTGCCTCGATGCTGGATACAGGAACACCCCTCGGGGGAGCAGGCAAGCATTCGAAGCTTGGTGAGCTGATCGGCCGCTCGGTCCTTCAGGCAATAAAGAAGACACTTTCATTGCAAAACAAACTCACTCCTGAGGCCCGATGCTTTGCCCGTGTTCACCTGGAGCGTTTCGGACTC
>BTTF01000082.1:0-9080 GCA_036244995.1 bacterium
GATTTTTTGATAAACGTTTATGCTAAAATATCACTCAAATGACTGACGGTATTACAGTCCGCATACTTGGTGACTTTGGCCCCTTTTCCAGCATGGGGAAAAGTATCTCTTATCAGATAACCATGGGACAGTCCATTTATCTCATAGACTGTGGTGCACCCTTATTTCAGCAGATCGGCAGTCAGGGACTCAAGGATATAAAGGGTCTTATCATTACTCACTGTCATGATGACCACAAGCGCTGGTTTACCGATCTCGCCCTCTTTAATATGTACGCACCGGATATCGGCAACAGGATTTTTTTCCTTACATCAGAGGATATTCATAATGAACTTGTCAGGGCATCAGGCCCGGCTCTGGACAGAAGCCTCTCAAATGATTCAAAAAATATAATCGATATTGCATGTGAGGAATATACTGATTACAGGATAATAGGTCCACGTGCAAAATACAGGATAGTCTCTGTAGATGAAGGTGGCGGAAAAACAGCCCTTTACATAACCGATGACAACGGTAATGTTGTTGGTCCTGATATTGCAAAGATTGTTATAAGTGACAAGACAGGAAGGCCGAGGATGCTCTTTAAAGACCCTGATTACAATGAATGGGTTGAGCCTGAGAGCTTTTATCCATACTCTTCATCCATATTTTATGAGGAGGACAGAAATATTCACAAAACCCCGGAGGGTTTTACCTTTGAAGCGATTAAATCACCAGTGTGGCATGGTGTTCCATGTATAGGAATAAAGATTACAACCGACAGGGAAACTCTCATTTTCAGTTCAGATACTGTTAATGATAGAGAACTGTGGAAGCAACTTTACACTGAGAAGAGGGTTCAGCGGCTTAAGATGTCAAGAGAAGAATTTGAGTCTGCTGCCGTTATTTTCGGGGATATTAATGACTATATAGAGCGGATATGGGGTGAGGCACGGTACAGGGCGGCAATCAATGCCTTTAATGACGGGATAGTTATACATGATATAGCTACCGGAAACAGTATAGTCCATACAGACTATGAGAAATTAAAAAATACTTCTCTGAAGAAAGAAAAGGTTATATTAACCCACAGTCTTGACGGAATAACCTCGGAATGGGTGCTGTGCGATGCAGGAAAGAGTTTTAAGATCAAGGGAGATGCTTTCTTTGAGATGGTGGGAGATGAACCTTATCCAATGAATGCAGATATATATCATAAGGAGGGCGGGAGATATTTCGTCGGTTACAAGAATGAAGAAGGAAGATATAACGTGTACGAAAAAGACGGGCTACTAAGTCTTTCCTCAGCGGCAGGGCCTGAGCCTGGCATACTACTTTACAGGGTTGATATGTATGAAGATATATCAGGTAGATACTTTCCGAAGCTGGAAGAGAAAAACGCCATGTACCTGGAGCGGAGAGACGGGAGAGTTGAGCTTATCGAATTTACCGGGGAAGGAAGCAGGGGCAGGATTGTAAAGGACCATAGAGCCGGGCTCCTGAAAGGATGCGGTACATAAATCCCCTGTTCAGGATTCTCAATACTAAACGGTTCGGGAAACCGACTGTATTTATTCCCCTGCTTATAACCCTTGTTTTTGCAGCCTTGACCGTCAAAAACCCCCCGGTTATTGATCAGTATATAGAGACCCTGCTTTTGGATTACAGATTTAAAATCAGAAATCTTGTTTCACCGCCCCCGGTTCCAAAGGATATCCTGATAGTTACCATTGATGAAAAGAGCCTCTCAATATATGGGAGATGGCCATGGAGCAGAAGGCTGCAGGCAGAGTTGATAGAGAAGGTATTTAAGGGAGACCCAAAGGCTGTGGCGGTAGATATTTTCTATGCCGAACCGGAGTCTCCCGGAGCGGACAGTGCCCTTGCGGAAGTGATAAGGAAACATAAAGACAGACTCGTTATTGCCCTTGGTTTTGAGGTTGAGGAGGGAAAGGTTTTTGATGGTGATATTGGGGACATCCTTTATGATCAGGCAATAACGAGGATTGAGAACCTGAAATATCTCCGGTCTGCAGAGGCCTGCAGGGTGCTCCTTCCGCCTGAACCTTTAGCCGGTTCTGCAACCTTCGGGCATGTCTATTCCATGCCTGACAGGGACGGAAAACTCAGGTGGGAAAACCTGTATATCAAATATGGCAGTGAGTATTTCCCTTCATTGGCACTCCAGACTGCCCGTATCGCCATGGGCATCGCCCGGGATAAGGTGAGTATAATAGGTGGTGCAGGGGTTGAGCTGGGGGATATCTTTATACCTACTGATGAGTTCGGCCGGCTCCATATCAACTATATCGGCAGAGAGGGCAGCATTATTCACAGATCAGCCGCAGATGTCCTTTCAGGACAAATCCCGGCGCATTTTTTTAAGGATAAAAGTGTATTTATCGGCACCACTGCCATGGCAACATATGATCAGAAAAACACCCCTTTTTCTGCAAACATGTCAGGAGTTGAAAAGAATGCAACTGTTGTTGCCAACATCCTCAGCGGGAATTTTATAAAAAAGACGCCGGTTTATATTGATCTCCTTGTGGTTTTGCTGGCAGGTTTTCTTGCCCTGTACATAGGTCAAAAAAAGAGGGCGTTATATCTGGTTGCCGGTTACGCGGCTCTAACCTCTATTGTTGTCATCTCAAATCAGGTTCTTTTTACCTGGTATGGTATCAGGCTTAATCTGATATACCCCCTCCTTACCGTCATATCGGAAGGGACTTTTATAATAAGTTACGGGTATTTTGTTGAAGAGAAAAAGGCAAGGGAGATCAGAAGGATGTTTTCGAGTTATGTGACGGAGAGGGTTGTTAATGAACTGATTAAAAACCCTGAGCTGGCAAGGCTGGGTGGGGAGAGGAAAGAGATAACGGTTCTCTTTTCCGATATAATGGGTTTTACAGGATTTTCAGAAGGACATGCGCCTGAGGAAGTGGTTGCCATGCTTAATGAGTATTTGGGGGCAATGACGGAAGTTATATTTAAATGGGAGGGGACCCTGGATAAATTCGTGGGAGATGAAATCGTTGCCTTCTGGGGCGCGCCTCTGGAGCAGAAAGACCATGCGGGGTTAGCAGTCAGGTGTGCGCTTGATATGGTCAGGAGACTTGAAGAGCTCCAACGGAAATGGAAGTCTGAAGGTAAACCGGTTCTTGATGCAGGGATAGGGATAAATACAGGAGAAGTGGTAGTTGGAAACATCGGAGCGGAAGGGAAAAAAATGGATTATACGGTTATAGGAGACCATGTAAACGTTGGTGCAAGGATTGAGACGCTTACAAGGAAGTATAATACCCATATCCTGATAACCGAATTTACTCTAAACAGGATAGGGAACCTTTTAACAACAGACTCTCTCTACCGTACACATACTTCCATAAAAGGGCTGGAGAGGGTGATAGTTAAGGGCAAGGAACGGCCTGTCGAGATATATGAGGTTAAGTCCCTGACATCCGGAACTGTATCGGGAATCGAGGAACGCAAAGAACCTTTATCTTCATAGAGATACCGCTCCATCAGTAAAGGCCTGCAGGAATGCCTCAACAACTTTCTGGTCGAACTGTGTACCTACGCATTGTTTGAGTTGTATCAGTGCCGCCTCTATGGAAATGGTCTTTTTGTATGGTCTGTGCGTTGTCATCGCATCAAAACTGTCGGCTACCGACAGGATTCTTGCCAAAAGAGAAATTTCGTCACCTTTGAGTCCGTCAGGATAACCGGTTCCATCAAATCGTTCATGATGATTCCTGATAACCGGCAGTATTTCCTTGAGCTGTTTGATGCCTTGCAGAAGCTCTGCTCCGTAAATCGAATGCATCTTCATCTTCAGCATCTCTTCCTCGCTGAGTTTCCCCTTTTTGAGAAGTATATCGTCCCTGATTCCAATCTTCCCTATATCGTGCAATATTGCTGCAAGTTCCAGATTTTCGAGTTCCTCCTTACTTAACCCCAGGTATCTGCCGATAATCATGCTGTAGTTCTTTACCCTTTTCGTATGGCCGCCTGTACATGGGTCTCTCAGTTCAATTGTTTCTGTAAGGGTCTCGGCTGTGGCGTAAAATGTCCCTTTCAGTTCTGAATAAAGGCGTGCATTTTCAATTGCAACTGCAATGTAATTTGAAAGGGTTTCTGTCAACTCGAGGTCACTCTTATCGAACCGGCCATCCTTTTTATTTATTCCCTCAAGCACACCAATGATTCGATCTTTGGTTTTCAGAGGAACACAGATGATATTTCTTGTCACAAAACCACTGAATTTGTCAGCAGTTTTAAAGAATCTCGGGTCTGACTGTGCATCGTCTATAATCAGGGGAGCTCCATGTTCGGCCACCCAGCCTGCAATACCGATACCTTTTTTCAGCCTGATCTGCTTGACCCGTCCTCCTTTTTCTCCGGTTGCCACATCAAAATATAGCTCCCCGGAGGTCTCATTCAACAACAGCAGACTGGCCGCCTCTGCATTCAGAACCCTTGTTGTTGCCTCAATAGCCCTTTTTCTTATTTCACCCTGGTCAAAAGATGAGTTAATCAGGGAGGCCAGTTCAATAAGGGTTTTAAGTTGTATCACCTGTTTTTCCAATGCCTTCATCTTTTACCTTTTACCCCAACACTCCAACACTCCAGTTTTTTTCTTCTCATGGCATGTTGATTACAAGATCATAATCGAAAGTCTCTTTCAAACTCCTTTATTCTGGAGAGTCTTTTACGGTATCTTTCAAGGTCCTTGAATTCCGCCTGAAGATAGGCCGTTACGATTTCTTTTGCCAGTTCCGCTCCGATTACTCTTGCCCCAAGGCAGAGTATATTCATGGCGTCATCTTCCACTCCCTGATGGGCAGAGTAGGTATCATGACAGACGGCAGCCCTTATATCCCTGAATTTATTTGCAGCCACCGAGGCTCCGACACCACTTCCACAGATTAGTATGCCTCTCCATGCCTCTCCGGACTGAATCTTTTCTGCCATGAGACGGGCATAGTCAGGATAGTCGGAAGGTTCATTACTGTAAGCCCCGATATCAAAGACCTCATATCCTGACCGGCTGATAAACTCTAAAAGGGTTTCTTTCAGATGATAACCTCCATGGTCTGACCCTATAACGATCTTCATGCCTGATCCCCCATATTCCGTCTTTCTTTTTGCCATCCCTGTGTGCTCTGTGACAAGTTGGGTCAAATTGCCCTTATTGCATTATTGCACCAGTGGCAGCAGAACTCACCAGGCGTGCATACCTTGACAGATATCCTTTTTTTATCTTTGGTGCAGGTTTTTTCCACCTGTTGAGCCTCTTCTCTATCTCCTCATCAGACAGGAGCACATCTATCTTCCTTTTGGGTATATCTATCCTTATCCTGTCGCCGGTGCGCAGTATTGCTATCGGCCCTCCCTCCATGGCCTCCGGCGAGATATGTCCGATACAGGGGCCCCTGGTACCGCCTGAGAACCTCCCGTCAGTAATAAGGGCAACAGATTCACTGAGTCCCAGCCCTGCAATTGTAGCAGTTGGTGACAGCATCTCCCTCATGCCGGGACCCCCTTTGGGGCCTTCGTATCTGATTACGACAATATCCCCCGGTGCAATCTTTCCATTCATGATTGCCTTCATCCCGTCCTCTTCAGAGTCAAATACCATGGCCGTGCCTTCAAAACGCATCATCTTTTTGCTTACAGCAGACTGTTTCACCACAGCCCCGTCAGGGGCAAGGTTTCCTCTCAGTATTGCAATTCCGCCTTCCATGTGATAGGCCTTTTCGACAGGTCTTATAACCTCGGGATCGGATATCACGGCCATGTCAGCGATCTTTCTTGTCTTCAACCCACTAACTGATGAGGTGTTATGCATAAGGTCTTCCAGAGTCCGGAGGACGGCAGGTATGCCGCCGGCGTAATGGAGGTCCTCAAGATAGTGCCTGCCACCGGGAAGCATGTCGGCTATATGAGGTGTGGTCTTGCTCAGTTTATCAAAGAGTTCAAGTGGGAGCTTTATACCTGCATCATGGGCAATGGCAGGAATATGTAGCACTGTATTGGTTGAACCTCCAAGGGCCATATCCACTCTTATGGCATTTTCAAATGCCTTGCGGCTCATTATTTTCCGTGGAGTAATATTCTTCTTTATCAGTTCAACGATTCTTCTGCCGCTTTCAAAGGCTATCCTTCTCTTTTCAGCATCAGAGGCAAGGGCGGTTGCACAATAGGGAATACTCATGCCAAGGGCCTCTGTGACACAGGCCATGGTGTTTGCTGTATACATTCCCTGACAGGAGCCAGCGCCGGGGCAGGCGCACATCTCAAGCGCTTGCAGCTCGTTGTCTTTAATGAGTCCTTTTTTGTATTTTCCTATGGCCTCAAAGGTATCGTTGACGAGGGAAAGCCTCTTTCCCCTTAAATGGCCTGAATGCATTGGGCCTGCCGTTACGACGACAGCGGGAATATTAATCCTGCCTGCAGCCATCAGCATTCCAGGAGTAATCTTGTCGCAATTTGTGAGGAGCACAAGACCATCAAATTTATGTGCCTCCGTGACGCTCTCCACCATGTCGGCTATGAGCTCTCTTGAGGGCAGGGAGTAGTGCATACCGCTGTGTCCCATTGCGATGCCGTCACATATTCCGGGAACGCCAAAAAAGAAAGGATAACCGCCACCTGTGTGAACCCCCTTTTCAATAAATCTCTCAAGGTCTCTCATCCCGATGTGCCCCGGGATAATGTCGGTAAAGCTGGTGACTACACCAATGAAGGGTTTGTTTATTTCACTCCTGGGAATACCTGTAGCATAGAGAAGTGCCCTGTGAGGGACGCGCTCGATCCCCTCTTTGATAGTCTTGCTTCTCAATATCTTTAACCTCCTCGGTTTATTGTTGCAGGTTTTTTGAAATCCCTTATCATTTCAGCCATTCTGTCTTTTCTGATGAGTTTCTGTTTCTTGACAGCCTTGATCTCCAACTCATCTGCAGGTGTCAGAAAATTCCTGTTTTCCAGTTCTGTAAGCTTTGCATCCAGTGTCCTGTGTTCTTCTTCGAGATGACGGAATTCGTTACTTTCCTTCCTCAGCATCTCAAGGACTTCCTGGTCGTTCATAAATTCCTCCTTCTCCATCCACACGGGATGGGTGTCAAGTTTTTGAGTATAATTCCCCGGCAAGCTTATGGGAATTCTCTATGCAGTCATTAACACCAATGCCCCTGTATGCGTTACCGGTCAGGTAGAGTCCCCGGTATCCGGAAACGGCATTATCTATCTCCTGAAGACGTGCTGCATGACCGACATTGTATTGGGGTATGGCCTTTTCATGTCTGTAGATCCTTACGAAGTCCGGTGAGACATCAATACCCATGATATCCCCTAATTCATCAAGCACAATCCCTTTTACTCTTTCTTCATCCTCCATGGCGAGCTCAGAGGCCCTTGCACCACCGATCATGCTTCTCAGGAGGACGTAACCCTCAGGTGCCCTGTTGGGGAATATGCTTGAGTCCCAGAGTGTGCCGAGAATCTTCCTTTTTTCAGATGCAGGGACAAGAAAGCCAAACCCGTTGAGGTTATGACGTAAGTCTTCCTGCCTGAACCCCAGACAAGCGACTGAGACGGCGGGGTAGGGGATTTCAGACAGGTGAGCTGCCAGGGCAGGGTCGAAGTATCTTAATATCTCTGAAGCCGCATATGCAGGGCAGGCAAGGATGACTGTATCTGATTCCATCACACTGCCGTCCTCAAGATAAAGGGTGTAGCGGTCTTCTCTTTTATCAACAGCCTTCACCCCTTTGGACAGAAGGAGTTTTTGCCCCAGAAATTCCCTGAGAGACCGGACAATGTTCTCCATTCCATCATAAAAGGATGTAAGTCTTCCTCCGGGTCCCGGTCCGACGCTCTTGCCGCTCTTTTTCGCCTCCTTCTGAAGTGTAAGGAGTGCTTTTATAAGACTTCCATATTTTCTTTCAAGTTCGTGTATTCTTGGAAAACAGCTCTTGAGGCTCATTTTTTCAGGGTCACCTGCATATATGCCTGATGCCATGGGGTCAATCAGTTTTTCATAAGCCTCTTTACCGAGCCGCCTTTTGGCAAAGGAGGCGAGGGTTTCGTCTTCTTCCTTTCCTTTCGGGCTCAGCACCTCACAGAAAATCCTGCCCCTTCCGCATGGGCTTAGCAGGCCCGAGAATAAAAATGCCTGGGGTGATTCCGGAAGCGGATAAAGCCTGCCCCTTGAATATATAAACCTTTTTTTGGCAGCGTCATTACTTCTCAGGGGGTTGAGTGAGAGTTTTCCTGCAAGCTCAAGAGTAAGGGGTTTGTTATCAAGAAAGCCGTTTACGCCACGTTCACAGAGAAAACCGTCAGTTCTGTCGGAGTAAATCTTGCCGCCTGGTCTGTTCTCAGCCTCAAGTACCCTGATTTCCAGACCCGGGTCTTTTTCCAAAAGAAAATAAGCTAATGACAGTCCCGAGATACCACCACCCACAATGGTAATACTCATCCCGGGACCTCCGTATCTGAAATGTTTTCTCTCTCCATCTATTAATAAATTATACCAGCTTTCCGGAATAAATGCTATTCCCGTCTCTCTATCGGCTATTTACGGCTATCTTTCGATAAGTGCCTCCATGTACTTCCTCAGCTCAATTACCGGTATCTGACCCGGGGCCTTTGAATCACCGATGGAGGCAAAGGTGAAGAGTGAGCCCACGGAGGGGAAAAACAGCCTTGATATCAAGCCCTTCACTCCCATGCAGATAGTGACGATACCCTCCTGATAGTGATCAAGTGTAATCCGGCTCATTGTCCTCAGGTCGTCCTTACTGTTTGCTGTTGTAGCGATTTTTACAATATTTGCGCCCCTCTCCATGTATTCTGTTATAAAACCGGAGAGTTCGTCATAAGAAGGGGTGCTTTCAAAATTATGGTATGATGCTATCAGCGTAACCCCGGCATTCCTTGCAAGATTCCTTACTTTATCAAATATCTCAGCCCTTGCCTCAATGTCGATGAAGTCTGCATAATTTCTTGTCAGATTAAAGAGCCTTATCCTTTCGCTGTCGGGAATATCTTTCTGTCCGCCTTCTTCTGTAGACCTGACCGTTGCTATCAGGGGTTTT
>BTTF01000083.1:0-9025 GCA_036244995.1 bacterium
TCTCAAGCATAATTTACCCCTCACTTTTCAGGGCAGTGAGCAGGAGGATGAGTCCTTCCTCAAAACCCCTTCAACCGATGTGATAAATTTTGAGGTTTCTTCCTCTATATTACCGGATGACAGGATGGCAGAGATGAGCGCCACTCCCCGCGCCCCTGATTTAAGTACATCCGATACCTTCTCAATCTTTATTCCCCCAAGTCCAAAAACAGGGATTGAGACCTTTTCGGCCACTTCCTTCAGCTTTTCAATACCCACGGGTGGACCATATTTTTTCTTTGAAGGTGTATCGTATACAGGACCGAATGTTATAAAGTCGGCACCTTCCCTTTCGGCCTCAATGGCCTGCTCAAGGGTGTGCGCGGATACGCCGATGATTATTTTCCCTCCTGTGACCTTGTGCACTGCCCGTGGGGGGATACTCGTCCCGGCAAGATGGACACCATCTGCCTCAACCGATAGTGCTACATCCAGCCTGTCATTGACAAAGAACCTTGCCCCGTAACTGGAGGTGATCTCCCTCAGTCTGCAAGCCGTCGCATACAGTTGTTTCACGGACAGGTCCTTTTCCCTTAACTGTAATGCCTGTAAGCCCCCCTTAAGTGCATCCTCGATCCCTTCATAAAAAGGCGCCTTCATCTGCCTTCTGTCTGTTATAAGGTATAGACTGAAATCAACCTTTATTGTTCTAAACAAGGGTTTCAATCCACAGAAAGAAAATGTTTTCAAGAATGAAGGTCACTCCCGTCAGTACCCAGAGAACCCTCGCTATGTTTTTTTGTTTTATCTTAAGTCCATGCAATACGACCGATATAAATATGAACCATCCCGCGGATAGCCACTTCAGGTTCCACGGTGAGACCCAGAGTATAAGTAATGATATAAATACTCCCAGTCCGATAAAGGGTCCCCAGAGATAAAGTGGGCTGTTTTTGTCCGTCAGCCTTCCCGCCCTGAGAGCCCCTATCATGTAGACCTGCCACCAGCCCCCCATAAACATAAACATCACTCCATAGCGGTCAAGGCGGGCAAGAGTTGTTGCCCTGAGAGGGAAGGCCCTGGTTTCAATTGCCCATATCGTAAAGAAAAAGATAGCAGGGACAAGGGCCATGAAAAGAAATCCGCAGAAATCAAGAACATAGGAGCCAAGAGGCGCATCATGTCTGTCTCTCTCATTTCGTGCACTTATAAAAAACTCCATCCCCAGGAACACCGGCACTATAAGGTATGCCAGCTCCTGATACCTGTAAGCTTCCATTATTGTGTTCCTCCACCCTTTTTTGATATAGTATAAATAACGGTTTCGTAAAAAAGCCATTTTCAGACTTTTTACGATACCGTCATATATTTATTACCTCTTTAAAATATTATATTAACATGTCAACTGCCAACATGTTAATTTTACCCGCGTTCCCTTTCGTTTTCGGACATTCGTTCATGTACAGGAAATTATAAATTCTTTTGACAGGATTGACAGGATTTTTTTATTTTAGTTACATATCATGTTCATCCTGTATATCCTGTCTGATTTTTAGTGTTTGTTCATTGACTTTTTAAATATAATTTAAGTAGAATATTAGATAACCTTATGAAAAATAAAAATATTTTCATAACCATAACAACCTTGTTGTACATCGTTATGTGTGCA
This sequence comes from bacterium, assembly GCA_036244995.1. Lineage (GTDB taxonomy): Bacteria > Nitrospirota > Thermodesulfovibrionia > Thermodesulfovibrionales > JdFR-85 > BMS3Bbin07. The sequence goes on from BTTF01000083.1 coordinate 1,649, forward strand.
GGTTCCCTATTTGCCCAGGAGTTTCAAACCATACCAATATCCCCTGTACCCCAGTCATCACAACAGTCATCGGCGATTGAAAAAAAACAACCTTCCCGGCAGTCCCTGCAGTCGTCCGAACAGGGGGGGCAGGGCTTGAAGACCGAACTGCTTCCTGTGGAAGAACCTTCAGCAGGGCCTTCGGAGTTTGAGGATTATATTGCGGGAAAGGTTTCCCTTACGGTTTCAACCAATCTCAAGCAGTTTGGTTATGAGCTTTTCAACAGACCCCCTTCAACATTTGCTCCTGTCGGGAACGTGCCTGTCGGGCCTGGTTATGTTATCGGCCCCGGTGATGAGATAAAGCTATCTATCTGGGGAAGGGTGGAAGGACAGTGGGATGTTGTGGTAGACAGAGACGGGAATATAAGCATTCCCAGGATTGGAACTCTTGGCGTTTCGGGTTTAAAATTCAGTGAATTAAGAAGGCTTCTACATAAGCAGTTTTCCAAATATTATACAGGATTTGAGATGAATGTGAGCATGGGTTCACTGAGAACCATTAGAGTCTATGTGGTTGGTAATGCCCGGCGTCCGGGCTCATATACACTATCTTCGCTTTCCACTCTCATAAATGCACTGTTTGAGGCAGGCGGACCCAGCAAGACGGGGACAATGAGGGCTATACAGGTAAAGCGGAACGGCAAGACCGTAGTCCGTTTCGACATGTATGATTTCCTGTTGAAAGGCGACAAAACAGGGGATATAAGGTTAATGCCGGAGGATGTGATATTTATACAGCCGGTCGGACCCCTTGTTGCCATTGCAGGCAGTGTGAATAATCCCGCTATATACGAGCTGAAAGGTAAGACCACGATATCTCAGTTGATAGAGATGGCGGGAGGATTAAATGACGTTGCCTTTAAAGGCAGGGTACAAATAGAGCGGATTATCGATAACAGCCGGCAGATAGTGTTTGAATCCGACCTTCAGAAGATACGTGATAAAGATATTGCAGTGCAGGCAGGGGATGTGGTAAAGATATTTCAGGTTGTTAAAGACGAGAGAATAGTGAGGCTTGCCGGCGCAGTACAGAGAGAAGGCGAGTATGGGTTCAGCCCAGCCATGACCGTCAGGGATTTAATCTCAATGTCTGGAGGGCTTAAATATTATGCATATGACAAGGAAGCCGAGCTGACAAGGATACATATTACCAGTGAAGGACCAATTACCGAGAAGATCATGGTCAACCTGAAGAAGGCATTGGCAGGGGATCCCGACAGCAATATCCATTTGCAGGCGAACGACTATCTGTTTGTTCGTGCCATACCTGAGTGGAAGCTTTACCAGACAGTGGTGATCAGGGGTGAGGTCAGATTTCCGGGCACATATACCATCAAAAGAGGCGAGAGACTTTCATCCCTTATAGAGAGGGCTGGAGGGTTTACCGACAAGGCATTTCTGAAGGGAGCGGTATTTACAAGAAAGCGGGTCGAGGCATTGCAACAGAAACAGATTGAGGAGATGATAGACAGGCTTGAAAGAGAACTTATGAGTACGGGGACGGCACGGGTAGCTGCAGCCGCTTCTTCGAAAGAGGCGAGGTTGATGCAAATGGAGACAGCGCAGAAGAGACAATTTATTGCAAAGCTCAGAACAGTAAGGGCAAAGGGGAGGGTGGCAATCCGGATGGAGTTGCCGGATAAACTCAGAGGAACAATCTATGATATAGAGCTTGAAGACAGCGATTCAATATACATACCCACTGATCCACAGACTGTGCAGGTAATAGGTTCTGTATATAATCAGACTGCTTTTATTTATGAAAAGGGAAGGAATTCCAAATTTTATATATCCCTTGCAGGTGGTTATACGGAGAATGCCGATAGTGGTAATGTATATATACTCAAGGCCAATGGCTCTGCAGTGAAGTCGAGCAGAGGGTTTACGGGTCTTTCATGGAACAGCGAATACTCAAGATGGGATGTTGGGGCAGGACAGGTGGACTCCGGAGACACAATAGTTGTACCTGAGAGGCTTGAAAGAATAGCGTGGATGCGCAATATTAAGGATATTACCCAGATTCTATACCAGATTGCTGTAACCTCCGGAGTACTGCTTGCAACATTTTAAGTGCCTGCCGGTATTTTCCCGGACTTTATATTTGGAGGCTTGAAAAATGAGACATTATGATTCGGTTAAACGTATTCTTGTTACCGGTGGTGCCGGTTTCCTTGGATCACATCTTTGCGAAAGACTCCTGAACGAGGGTCATGAAGTAGTCTGTGTGGACAACTTCTATACCGGACGTAAGGGAAATGTTGCTCATCTTATGAGCAACCCTTATTTTGAGACATTGCGTCATGATATCTGTTTTCCCCTCTACATCGAGGTGGATCAAATTTACAACCTTGCCTGTCCTGCATCGCCGATACACTATCAGTTTGATCCTGTTCAGACAACAAAAACATCAGTGATCGGAGCCATTAATATGCTTGGGCTTGCAAAGAGGCTCAAGATAAAGATACTCCAGGCCTCAACCAGTGAGGTATACGGGGACCCTGAAATACACCCACAGCCCGAGACATATTGGGGAAATGTAAACCCCATCGGTTTCAGGGCTTGTTACGATGAGGGAAAGCGATGTGCTGAAACACTCTTTTTTGACTACCACCGCCAGCATAATCTCAGAATAAAAGTAGCGAGAATCTTTAATACCAGCGGGCCGAGGATGCATCCTGATGATGGCCGTGTTGTAAGTAATTTTATAATGCAGGCTTTAAGAGGTGAAGACCTGACGGTTTATGGTGACGGAAGTCAGACGAGGAGCTTCTGCTATGTTGATGACCTCATAGAGGGACTGATGAAACTCATGAACACCCCTGATGATTTTACCGGACCTGTGAACCTGGGCAATCCTTCAGAGTTTTCCATGCTTGAAATTGCAGAAAAGATAATTAAACTGACCGGAGCAAAATCAAGAATCTGCTTTAAAGCATTGCCTGCCGATGACCCTAAACAGAGGCAACCTGATATAAGTCTGGCAAAAGAGAAGTTGAAATGGGAACCCACTATCCAGATGGAAGAAGGGTTAAAGAAGACCATTAAATATTTTGCGAATCTCATAAAAGGAGACACAGAGTGATACTTATAGCGGGTGGTGCCGGGTATATCGGGTCTCATATCAACAAGCTCCTGAATGAGAGGGGTTACAAGACCGTGGTATTTGATAGTTTGGTCTATGGCCACAGGGACTTTTGCAAGTGGGGAGAGTTTGTCCTGGGAGACCTGTCTGATATCGAGCAGATCAGGCTGGCCTTTAAGGAATATCCGGTCAGGGCTGTTATGTATTTTGCAGCATTTGCATATGTTGGAGAATCGGTAGAAGATCCGCAGAAATATTACATAAATAATGTTGCCAATACTTTGAATATTTTAAAGGTGATGAAGGAGTTTAATGTAGACAGCTTTATTTTTTCATCAACCTGTGCAACCTACGGCAATCCTGTAGAGGTGCCCATAACCGAAGACCACCCCCAAAACCCCATAAATCCGTATGGACAGAGTAAACTGATGGTGGAAAAGATACTGTCTGATTACAGCGCTGCCTATGGATTAAAAAACGTTGCACTGAGATACTTTAATGCCGCCGGAGCTGATCCTGCGCAGGAGATTGGCGAATGGCATGACCCTGAAACCCATCTTATACCCTTGGTGCTGGATGCAGCTATTGGCCAAAGGGAGAACATAAAGGTATTCGGAACGGATTATGATACGCCTGACAAGACATGTATAAGGGATTACATACATGTTACAGACCTGGCGGATGCTCATATATTGGCCCTGGAGTATCTGTTAAACGGAGGAAAGAGCGATGTTTTCAACCTCGGTAACGGTAACGGGTTTTCAGTAAAAGATGTAATAGAGACTGCAAGGGAGGTAACCGGAAGAGAGATTGTGGATATTGCTTCACCGAGAAGGGCTGGTGACCCTGCAGTGCTTGTAGGAAGCGCACGAAAAGCCAATGAGGTTTTAGGGTGGCAACCAAAATACTCTGAATTACGAAAAATAATAGAGACTGCATGGGATTGGCACCAAAAACTCAACAGGGAATTTCACGAAAGAAAGGATAAACAGATAAAATGTATCTGATAGTGGGCTCAGGACTGGCAGGAAGCGTACTGGCCGAGAGGATTGCCAATGTACTGAAGAAAGAGGTTCTGATAGTAGAAAGAAGAGGGCATATTGCCGGCAATATCTATGATTTTAAAGACAGTGAAGGAATATTTATCCACAAATACGGACCTCACGCATTTCATACCAATGATAAAAAAGTCTGGGATTATCTGAGTCGGTTCACGGAGTGGTATCCATATTTCCATAAAGTCAGGGCAATAGTTGACGGCCTTGAAATCCCTCTGCCCTTTAACCTGAATGCCCTTTATAAAGCCTTTCCACCTGGGCTGGCTTCCAAACTGGAAAATAAACTGATTGATACCTTTGGTTATAATGTAAAAATCCCGATCCTTAAATTAAAGGAATTCGATGATAAGGAGTTGCAGTTCCTGTCGAATTATATTTATGAGAAGGTTTTTCTCGGATATACTTTAAAGCAGTGGGGCTTAACGCCGGAAAATCTTTATTCATCTGTTACTGCAAGAGTGCCTGTTTATATCAGCCGGGATGACAGGTATTTTCAGGATAACTATCAGGGAATACCCGAAAACGGGTATACATGCGTGATTGAAAAGATGCTGGACAATCCCAGGATAAGGGTTGAACTGAATACGGATTTCAGGGATGTTAAAGACTCTGTCAAATTTGAAAAACTTATATACACCGGCTGCATTGATGAATTTTTTGACTTCAGGTTTGGAGAGCTTTCATACAGGAGTCTGAATTTTAACTTTAAACCATATGATATGGAGTTCTTTCAGTCAGTGGCACAGATAAATTATCCTGAAAATTATGATTATACGAGAATTACGGAATATAAACATTTCCTGAATACAAAAAGCAGGAAAACTACAGTTGCATATGAATACCCTCAGGAGTATGAAAGCGGTGGCAACGATCCATACTATCCCATTCCAAATGATGACAATAACAATATTTACATGAAATATAGCAAAGAAGCCGAAAAGCTCCAGGATGTGGTTTTTATCGGGAGGCTGGCTGAGTACAAGTACTATAATATGGACCAGATCATTGCAAGGGCTCTTAAAACGTTTGAGGAACTCTGTTAAATGGATAAGTGGCCATTATTAACAATCAATATACTCGCATATAACAGGAGAGACGACCTAAGGACAACACTTCAGGAGATTACAGGTAACATTGATTACCCAAAAGAGAAGATAGAGATTATTGTCAATGACAACGCCTCGGGTGACGGAACCGCTGAGATGGTCAGGGAGGAATTTCCCGCGGTTAAGCTTGTAAGGATACCTGTGAACGTAGGTATTTCAGGATGGAATTACGGTTTTGTTAATGGAGTGGGGAAATATTTTCTTGTCCTGGATGATGACTCGCATCCCGTTAAAGGGGTGAAGGAGGCTGTTGCTTTTCTGGAGGAGAACAAAGACATTGGTATATTGGCCTGTAAGATAACAGGAGGGGCGTTTACAACGAGCAGACGCATACATTTGCAGGACTGGATAGGGTTTATAGGCGCTGGAGCAATAATAAGAAGAGAGGTGATAGAGAGGATTGGGGGATATGCAGACTGGATGTTTTTATATTCCCATGAATGGGAATATGGACTCAGGGTATTGAATAAGGGATTCGGGATCAAGTACTTTGAAAGATGTGTTGTCAATCACCGCACTTCCGCAACAAACAGGAGCTTTAAAAGATTAAGAACCTTTACAACGAGGAATGAATTAGCAATAATCTATTTATATTTTTCCTTTAAAAAAATCCCTCTGCTCTTATTCCGTACCTTTTTCTGGAATATGTGGAAATTCAGAAAGGAAGGGTTTGCCAGTATCGGGTATGCTGTAAACGGATTTTTTCTGTTTCTAAAACTCATACCCGGGATTAAAAACAACAGAGATGTTGTAAACGAAAAAATACAGGAATTTTATATCTCAAGCTCCTGGTCTACTCAGCCTGTCTTGCTGCGTCTACAAAAAAAGCTGAGGTCTCTAATGGGGGGTGCTGCTTAATATGATATTCTTTGCCCTGCCATGTATGGAATCAGTATCGGTTTTTTGTTTGTACGACTGACTTTTCCGTGTAAAAGTTTGACTTTTCCGTGTAAAAACTATTATTATTTTTTATGACAAACAAATACATTTTAATGGCTTTTTTTTATTTTGCAGACCTGTAAGTGACGTTTATAATTCTGCACGGGAGTTTCAGGTTATGCCGAAATTCCCTGAGTTTTGTTACCGCAACTACTATCAATCAGCATAAGTGGATTCCGTTGTTTCCATAGTAAAGGAGAGAAGGATTGGAGAAACAGCATACTGAGCCGGTAGACGAAAGCATCAGCCTTCTTGACCTTCTTATCGTTCCCCTGAAGCGGAAAAAGACAATTCTGATAGTTACACTTGCCACAGTTGCAATTACTGCAATAATAAGCCTGATAATGCCCGGGATATATGTGGCTAAGACGAGGATTTTGAGACCTCAACAACAGAGTTCTGCAGTGGTATCCAAGCTTCTGAGCCAGTTTGGGAGTGCTGCCGGAACGGCAGCAGGATTGTTTGGACTTAACAGTCCAAATGCGCTTTATATTGCCTTACTCACGAGCAGGCCGGTTATGGAGGCTGTTGTAGAACGTTTTGACCTGGTAAAGTTATATGGGGCTGAAACAGTTGTGGATGCAAGCAAACAACTATCCGGAAATGTCAAAGTCAGATCCAGCAGCTGGAGTGGAATCATAAGCATTTCAGTCTACGACAGAGATCCTCAACTGGCTGCCGACATAGCGAACTCCCTTGTTAAAGAACTTAAGAACATGACCAGGAGGCTTGCAATTACTGAGGCATCACAACGCAGGGTTTTCTTTGGAGAGCGGCTTAAGGAGACCCGGGAATCGTTAATAAAAGCAGAAAAAGATATGGCGGATTTTAAGGCAAAAACCGGTGTTTTGGCGCTTGATGCTCAGGCAAAGGCAGTTATATCCGCTATTTCAGGCATGAGGGCAAAGATTGCTGAAAAAGAGGTGCAGCGTAAGGTGATGAGGACTTATTCGACTCCCAACAATCCTGAGCTTCAGAAGCTCGAAGCAAGGTTGCGGGGATTAAAAGCGGAATTGAGGAAACTTGAGTCGGGTAAGGGAAAAGGATATGACTATCTGATGTCTACCGGTGGAATGCCTGAAGTAAGTATAGAGTATATAAGAAAGCTCAGAGCACTTAATTTTACCGAGGAATTATACAACCTGTTTCT
>BTTF01000084.1:0-8957 GCA_036244995.1 bacterium
CTCCAAGTATATAGCCAAACGTATAAAAAAAATATACGGCAGGGACTCAACGGTAATTTATCCCCCCGTGGATGTTGAGAGATTCGGAATATGTACTTTAAAAGAAGATTTTTATTTAACAGCTTCAAGGATGGTTCCATATAAAAAGATGGATTTGATTGTAGAAGCCTTTTCTAAAATGCCCGATAAGAAATTAATTGTCATCGGAGACGGTCCGGATTTTAAGAAAATAAAATCAAAAGCAGGTCCGAATGTTGAACTGCTTGGATACCAATCTTTTGAAGTTTTAAAAGACTATATGCAAAGAGCTAAAGCCTTTATTTTTGCTGCAGAGGAGGATTTCGGGATAACCCCTGTTGAAGCCCAGGCCTGCGGTACTCCTGTTGTTGCTTATGGAAAGGGTGGAGTGCTGGAGACCGTCATAGAAGACAAGACAGGTATTTTTTTCAAAGAGCAAACGAAGGAGAGTTTAGCGGAGGCTGTTGAAAGATTTGAGAGAATTCAAAGCAAATTTGATTGTAATGAAATAAGGAAAAATGCGGAAAGATTCAGTAAAGACAGGTTTAAAAGAGAATTTAAGGATTTTGTTGAGAAACGCTTGACAAATAGCTTGCTGCCATAGTAGTTCGACATCTAAGAATAAATGATGGGAGGGGATGGTTAGCTTCCTGAATTTTGTAGCAGTAGAAGAATAGCCGTACGATTTGTTATAATAGCATATTAAACTATTTGGCCAATAATAAACCTGGATAATCAGAGTGGATTTATGGTCGCTTGTGGCTAAACAGTTGCTAAACTTATTTAAATGCGAAATCTATTTACAAGGAGGCAGATGTGAGAGAGGGTATACATCCAGACTACAAAGAGGCCAAGGTTGCTTGTGCCTGTGGCGAGACTTTTATAACGAGGTCGATTAAACCTGAAATCCATGTGGATATCTGTTCAAAATGTCATCCCTTCTTTACAGGAAAACAGAAGTTGGTGGATACGGAAGGAAGGGTTGAGAAGTTCAGGAAGAAATACGCAAAACACGGTAAGTAGACTTAATTATTGGGCCGTCAGCAACCCTGGTTTGTGGTATGCTGGCGGTTTTTCTGTCTTTAAGGGTTTTGTAATAATTCACCGCTGAGCACGCAAGCAAGTGGGATCTGCGGTCTGATTAGAGGCTGAACAGGTATGGTTTTCTTTAAAATTATCAGGAGTGTTCTCAGTCTTCCATTAAATGCTGCCTTCTATTCTTCTTCGAAAAAGAATGTCGGAGGGCAAGCAGTTATTGAGGGTGTGATGATGAAGGGGCCTTCGGTCTGGAGCGTGGCTGTCAGGGGTGGTGATGGCCGGATGCATATTAAACGAGAAAGACTGCGAAGTCTCCCCGCTATACTGAAGGTACCGGTTTTAAGGGGTGTGGCTGCCCTGTATGAGGCCCTCACTCTTGGAATTAAGGCAATAGATTTTTCTGCCTCAAAGGCCTACGAGGAAGAAGGGGAAGGCCCGATGAGTCCTGTTGCAATATTGACAACATTTGCAGTTGCTATAGTCTTAGGCATAGCGCTGTTTGTTTTTATGCCGCTCTATCTTACAAGGCTTGTCGGAATCATTATGCCCATTGTGGCAGAGAGTTCTGTTGCCTTTAATGTTGTAGACGGTCTTATTCGGATTGGCGTTTTTCTCCTATATGTCTCCGGAGTGGGGCTCTGGGGGGAGATGAGAAGGATATATGAATACCATGGCGCTGAACATAAGGTTATCCATGCCTATGAGGGTGGCGAGGAACTGGGAGCCAATAATATAAACCGGAAATACAGCACCCAGCATCCAAGGTGCGGTACAAGTTTTCTCCTGATAGTGATGATAGTGAGTATTTTAATATTTTCCCTTATTCCTTACGACTGGAATTTTGCAATGAAATTTCTATCAAGGCTTGTGCTTATTCCCCTTGTTGCAGGACTATCGTATGAGGTTTTAAAACTTTCTGCCAAAAATAGTGGTAATGCACTTGTCAATCTTTTTATAAGGCCGGGGCTCTTGCTTCAGAGGCTTACCACGCGTGAGCCTGATGAATTACAGATTGAGGTGGCATTGAGTGCGCTAAGAGAGGTAGTGGAAGTAAAACCTGAAGCTGTTTAATTGTTGCCGGCCCGGTTTTGAAAAAAATAAGGAATATTAGAAGGATGTAAAATAAAAAAATGTTTAACAGATTAGCTGCAATAGAAGAAAAATACGAAGCACTGACAGAGAAACTCTCGGACCCTGAGACCATTAAGGACAGGAACCTTTTCATGAGGCTTTCAAAAGAGCAGTCTGACCTGAAGCCGATTGTGGATAAATTCAGGGAATACAAGAAGATACTCGGTGCAATTGAAGAGGATGAAGAGGTGCTCAGCTCGGGAGATAAGGAGCTGAAGATACTTGCTGAAGAGGAGCTTGAGGACCTCAGACAAAGAAAGGCAGATGTTGTGGAGGAGCTTAAGCTGATGCTCCTTCCAAAAGACCCCAGAGACGAAAAGAACGTTATCATTGAGATAAGGGCCGGGACAGGCGGCGAGGAGGCAGCATTATTTGCCTCTGACCTCTTCAAAATGTATTCCAGGTATGCGGAGCAGAAGAGGTGGAAGGTAGAGGTGATAGAGGCCCGTCCTACCGGGCTTGGGGGGCTCAAGGAGATAACTGTTTCAATCCAGGGACGGGGGGCATACAGCCGTCTCAAATATGAAAGCGGTGTTCACAGGGTCCAGAGGGTTCCTGAAACAGAGACCTCCGGAAGGATTCATACCTCGGCTGCCACAGTTGCCGTGCTTCCCGAGGCAGAGGAGATAGATATCAGTATAGACGAAAAAGACCTTAGACTCGATACTTACAGGGCCTCGGGGGCCGGAGGACAGCATGTTAACAAGGTTTCCTCAGCAGTGAGGATTACTCATCTTCCGACAGGCATTGTTGTGCAGTGCCAGGATGAGAGGTCTCAGTACAAAAACAGGGAAAAGGCCATGAGGATTCTGAGGTCGAGGCTTTACGAGATAAAGATAGAAGAGCAGGAAAGAGAAATATCAGAGGAAAGAAAGGCCCAGGTTGGTTCCGGAGACCGCAGTGAAAGGATAAGGACTTACAACTTTCCCCAGAACAGGGTGACTGACCACAGGATTGGTCTGACGCTCCAGAAACTCACACATATCCTTGAGGGCAATCTTGATGAGTTATTAGATGCCCTGATTACCTATTATCAGACTGAGAAACTGAAAAAAGTAGCATGAAAACAACTTTGTTATCAACAACCGACCTCTTCAAAGACGTCTCTTCAACTTTGAGGGAAAGAGGGTTCTCCGAGGCTGAAAGGGAGGCAGAACTGATCATATGTCACGCCCTCAATATCAGCCGGACCGAATTTTACAGGAATGCCATTCAGGTAGATGAGTCTGACCTGCAGGTGCTGAACTCCATTGTCGGAAGAAGACTTTGCCACGAACCCCTCCAGTATCTGACAGGTTATACAGAGTTTTATGGACTCGGATTCAGGGTCGGAAGGGGTGTGCTCATCCCGCGGCCCGAGACAGAGATTCTGGTTAAGGAGGCTGTCAGGCTTGTTAATGCTCTGGGGATTTCTTCTCCGTCCATACTCGACCTGTGCACAGGCTCAGGGTGTATAGCAACGGCAATTGCAAAGAACCTTCCTTCTGCTAAAGTAGTTGCCTCGGATCTATCGGTACCTGCCATGAGGTATGCCGTAGAGAATGCAGGGGTGAACGGTACAGGGAACCTCGTCTTTGTGCAGGGAGACCTTTTTGAACCGGTTCGCGGGCAGAGTTTTCATCTCATTGTATCCAATCCGCCTTATGTGAAGGGGGATGACTTGATGAGCTTGCAGAAAGAGGTCAGCGGATATGAGCCTCCAGAGGCATTAGACGGTGGAAGGGATGGGCTTGATTTCTACAGGAGAATCCTGAAAGCGGCCCCCAAATATCTCAGGGACGGTGGTTATATTGTCCTTGAACTTGGGTTGGGACAGGGCATTGCAGTGGGTGAGATTGCCGGGGAGTGTGGTTTGAGAGTAGTAAGGGTTTTAAATGATCTTTCAGGTATAGAGCGGGTAATGGTTTTAAAAAAGGTTTAATGCCGGGTTATTTGATAAGGCAGATATGTAACCTGATTAGAGTGGGTTTGGAGTGGGAAACCTTATTAATCGCTTACTTTCACTTTCAGGAATAAACAATGGAAAAACTACTGATATCAGGTGGTAAAAAACTTCGCGGGAGTGTCAGGGTCTCGGGGGCAAAGAATGCTGCCCTGCCTATAATGGCCTCAACTATCCTCGGCCATGGGACTCATAAACTCCGCCGCGTTCCCAACCTCCGCGATGTCTTTACAATGGGAAGGCTCCTTGAGCACCTGGGAGCAGAATTTTCCCTGTCGGATTCAACGGCACTTATAAATACAGGGAATATAAGGGGTCATGAGGCCCCTTATGACCTTGTAAGGACAATGCGGGCCTCAGTACTTGTGCTCGGGCCTTTGCTGGCCAGGCATGGGCGGGCACGGGTTTCCCTGCCGGGTGGGTGCGCCATAGGTGCAAGACCCATAAATCTCCATCTCCTGGGCCTTCAGAAGATGGGAGCACTCATCAGCCTTGATAAGGGTTATGTCAACGCCAGGACGCGGAGACTCCGGGGAGCAAATATCTGTTTTGACACCCCCACTGTTACCGGTACCGAAAACCTGATGATGGCTGCTACCCTTGCAAAAGGCCTGACGCGGCTGGAAAACGCGGCTCGTGAACCCGAGGTGATTGATCTTGCGAACGCCCTGATCAGTGCCGGCGCCAGGATAGAGGGGGCTGGCGAGAGTATTATTGAGATTGAAGGTGTTAAGGAGTTAAACTCTCTTGATTACGATATTATCCCTGACAGGATAGAGGCGGGGACATTTATGGCGGTAGCGGGGATAACAGGCGGTGAGATTGTCATGGAAGGTGTTAATACAGAGCATATTGCAGCAGTTGCAGCAAAGCTTCAGGAGACAGGTATTAAATTTCAGGAGAGTGAAAAGGGACTTGTAGTCAAAGGGCCTCAACATCTCAGGGCCAGTGATGTCAAGACCATGCCGTATCCTGGTTTTCCAACAGATATGCAGGCACAGTTTATGGCCCTGATGAGCGTTGCCGAGGGCACAAGTGTTATCAGTGAGACCATATTTGAAAACAGATTCATGCATGTTGCCGAGCTCAGGAGAATGGGGGCTGATATTAATATCGAGGGCTCAATTGCAACCGTAAAAGGGGTTAAATCTCTCAAAGGGGCGCCTGTTATGGCCACGGACCTGCGGGCAAGTGCATCGCTGGTAGTAGCGGCCCTTGCTGCAAGGGGTGAGACCCTGATAGACAGAATTTATCACCTTGACAGGGGATACGAGTCGATAGAGAGCAAGCTTCGCTTCCTGGGTGCAAGGATTGAGAGGCAAAAAGGATAATATGCCATGATTACACTTGCCCTGCCTAAAGGAAGGCTCCTCAGGGAGACGGTAAATATGCTTGGCCCCATGGGAATAACATTCCAGGGTGACCTGGAGACCTCAAGGTCTCTGGTGCATGAGTCCGGAGATAAATTCCTCAGAATACTTTTGCTCAGGGCCCGGGATGTGGCCACCTTTGTTGAATACGGCGGTGCAGATGCCGGCGTGGTTGGCAAGGACCTTTTAATGGAAGAGGTCCCGGCGGTTTATGAACCCCTTGATCTCGGGTTCGGTCTTTGCAGGCTTGTTGTTGCCGAGCCAAAGAGGGCTATGGGAGAGTTGAAGACAAAGAGTTTTATCAGGATTGCAACTAAATATCCTAATATTACCGAGAGATATTTTTCGTCAATGGGAGTGCAGGTCGAGATAATCAAGCTATATGGTTCCATAGAGCTTGCGCCCATAGTGGGAATGGCAGATGGTATCGTTGATCTTGTTTCAACGGGCAAGACTCTCAGGGCAAACAGACTTGTAGAGCTTGAAACCATTGCAGAGTCAACTGCCAGATTGATTCTCAACAGAAGCTCGCTTAAGACAAAGTACGAAGAAATCTCTCCTTTTCTTGATAAAATGAGAAGAGGGGTTAAGTGAGGTAGCACCCTGGTAAATGCCGGGCTTTATTATGCTAAAATAGAATAATTATCCGATTCAGGCAGAATAAAATGTTAAGGAGTTAGGTATGACAAAAAACCAGAACCTTCAGGACAGTTTTCTCAATCAGCTCAGAAAGGAAAAAATCCATGTGGTTGTCTATCTTACTAATGGAGTGAGGCTGAGGGGCGTGATTAAAGGATTTGACAGCTTTGTGGTATTGTTAAAAGAGGCAACTGTTCAGATGATATACAAGCATGCCATTTCTACGGTTGTTCCCGAAGGCGTTTTTAATTATCAAATGCCAAGGGTTGAGGAACAAGAAACAAAAATCAGAGATTAAAGCAGGAGGCGTGTTCTTCATTTGATACACGCAGATAGTATATTCCCTGATTTAATTTTTTATTTTCCCATGCACAAATACAGAAATCCTTTGCCAACGGTTGATCTGATAATAGAATATAACAGCGGGATTATACTGATAAAAAGAAAAAATCCCCCTTATGGCTGGGCCTTGCCCGGCGGGTTTGTGGACTACGGTGAAAGTCTTGAAGCTGCCGCTGTCAGGGAGGCAAGGGAGGAGACAGGGCTTGATGTGCATCTGGTCAGACAGTTTCACGCCTACTCCGAGCCTGAAAGGGACTCAAGGTTTCATACAATTACTGTAGTATATATTGCAAGGGCAAAGGGGATTCCCAGGGCAGGAGATGATGCTGCAGATGTCGGAGTCTTTGCCGGGGATAAGCTTCCGGAGGATATAGCCTTTGATCATAGAGACATATTGATGGATTATTTTGAGAAGAGATACTGAAGAATCTGAGCAGTCTGCGGATATATTTTTTGCATATCGAAACAGGAGGTTAAAAGATGTTACAGTTTATGCATAAACATGCCAAGTATTTCTACGTCTTCTTTTTTCTTGTGATTATTTCTTTTATATTTTTGTATGTCGGACCTCTTGATAAGAATCAAAGTCCTGTGGTTGCAGAGGTGGGTAATGAGAAGATACCCATTGATGAGTACTGGCGGGCTTACGACAGGTTCCGCAATTTCTATAAGGAAATGTACAAGGGAAAATTTGATAAAAAGATGGAGGAGCAGTTACACCTTAAACAGAAGGTCCTTGAGACCCTTATTGAAGATAAGCTTCTGAGTATAAAGGCAGGAGAGCTTGGATTGAAGGTCTCGGATAAAGAGCTTCAGGAGGCGATCATGAGCGAACCTGCCTTTAAGAGAGACGGTGTTTTCAGGCGGGATGTTTATCTGCAGACCCTGCGGATGAATAGACTGACTCCTGGATATTATGAGTCCATGAAGAGGCAGGAACTCCTGGTCGGCAAGATGCGTGCACTTATTGGAGAGTCTGTTGTCTTAACCGATGAAGACCTTAAGGGTCTCAAGGGAGACGAGTCCTACTTTAACGCCATAAGAGATGCCATGCTGAAAGACAAGCAGCAGAAACTGATCAGGTCTTATGTGGAGACCCTCAAGAAATCTATAAACGTTAAGGTAAACACAAAACTTATTTCATGAAGCCGCCGGTTAGAGTGAAGATTTGCGGGATTACGAGGAAGGAAGACGCCATCAGGGCTGTGGAGTTTGGCGCCGATGCCCTTGGGTTTGTATTTTATAAGGGGAGCCCGAGGTATGTCAGTCTGGATGTGGTTAAAAGCATAATCAGTGAGCTTCCCCCTTTTGTTACCACAGTGGGTGTTTTTGTTAATGAAGAACCTTCAGGTATAAGTGAAATTGTCGGGGCTGCAGGTATTGATGTTGTTCAGCTCCATGGTGATGAGCCGGAAGGGATGTGCTCATTATGGCCAAGGGTGGTTAAGGCATTCAGGGTGAGAGAATTTACCGATCTGGGGCCACTTGAAAGGTACAGGGTTTCTGCATACCTCCTGGATACCTATTCCCCTGATATTCCCGGTGGGACAGGGCAGGTCTTTAACTGGGATATTGCACTTGAGTCCAAGCGTTTCGGTCCTGTTATTTTATCGGGTGGCCTTACCCCGGATAATATCGATAAAGCAGTAAGGTGGGTCCATCCATATGCAGTAGATGTCAGTTCTGGTGTCGAAAAGGAAAAAGGAATAAAGGATGAAGAAAAGCTGAGGCTTTTTATTGAAAGGGCAAAATACGGCTTCCCTTAATCGTTTTTTGCTCCTTTGTTGCTTGCTATCCGTATGACTGTTTTTACATTGCCTCTGGGATTGAAGTCTCCAATAACCTCAAGAAACCTTGGATTGAGCATACCCTGAAGTTGCCCATATATACTGTTTGTCACCTCTTCGTGGGATATGTGCTCATTGCGAAAGGAATTAAGGTAGAGCTTCAGTGATTTCAGTTCTACTATCTTGATGTCAGGGATGTATCTGATTCTTATGGTAGCAAAGTCAGGGTACCCGGAACGTGGACATAGACATGTGAATTCACCAAAGGTGATGGACACTTCGTAGTCCCTCTCAGGAAAGGGATTATCCCATGCTTCAAGCTCTCTTTCTTTGATTTCCCGTTCTCCGTATTTCATATTATTCAGTTTAATTTTAATGCTTGCATTTTTTCAAGTAGTGTGGCATAATAGCAGTGGATTCTCGTTGAGACAGTTGAAATAGTTCACATTATCAAGACCCGACAGGGTTGACAAAGACCTCTCAAAAGAGTTATTCTTTAAAACTGCATTTAAAACTGCAATTGTTCTTTGACAAGTTACTGAGAAGTGCGTAGCACACCCAAACAAGCCAAAAAGAGTAAGAAGGAAGAGCAAAGGAAAAAAGATGAGAGTTTGATCCTGGCTCAGAGCGAACGCTGGCGGCGTGCTTAACACATGCAAGTCGAACGGATTACGGAGTCAACTTCGGTTG
>BTTF01000085.1:0-8874 GCA_036244995.1 bacterium
GCAGTATCTGAATACTTTCGTAAGGGTGAATATACCTGACGATGATAAGCTTTGTTGCCTGGTCAAGGACCAGGACGATCAGTGATATGATAAAACAGGTTATTGCAGGCTTTTTAATACGTGATAACACCTTTGACAGACCTCCTCTGCATCTGCAAACTCTCCAACCGTGGTTGACCAGTTCCAGCAGCGGAGACACTTTTTCCCCTCGGCATGTTCAACCACCACTGCCAGACCTTCGACTTCCTCGTCCCTGTAAGCATCCTCCGGTGCATCCTTATAGTCACCTGTCATGGACTGGGAGACGATAAAGAGTGAGGAAAGGAGGTCCCTGTAGGACTGAAGCAGGGATAACCTTTTTTTATCTGCAAAGATGGTTACCTTAGCCTCAAGGGAGTTTCCAATCGTCTTTTCAGCCCTCTTTATCTCAATGGCCTTGTTCACAACATTCCTTATCTCTATAAGTCCTGCCCATCTCTCTTCAAGTTCCTTATCAATGAGTCCCTCGTCAACCAGAGGGAAGTCGCTGAGAAAGACGCTCTCGGTCTTCTCTCCCGTCATAAACTGCCAGACCTCCTCGGCAGTAAAGGAGACCACCGGGGCCATGAGCCGGGTCATTGTGTTGAGTATCCGGTACATGGTCCACTGTGCTGCCCTGCGCTCAGTGGAGTCAGGGGCAAAGGTATAGAGTCTGTCCTTCAGGATATCGAGATAAAAGGAGCTCATATCCACTACACAGAAGTTATATATGGTGTGAAAAACCTCGTGGAAATCGAACCTCTCGTAAGCCTCCGTCACCCGCTTGACAAGGCCCTGCAGCCTGGTAACAGCCCAACTGTCTATCTCAAGGAGGTTTTGGGAATAATCCCCGTTGTCAAAATCATAGAGGTTTCCGAGCAGAAACCGGCAGGTGTTTCTTATCTTCCTGTAGGCGTCTATCAGACGCGTAATTATCTCACCCGAAAGGCGGATATCGTCCCTGTAATCCTCTGCAGAGACCCATAGCCTCAATATCTCGGCCCCGTTTTTCTTTATAATATCTTCAGGAGAGATTACGTTTCCAATAGACTTTGACATCTTTTTACCGCGGCCGTCCACAACAAAACCATGTGTGAGGACAATGTCGTAGGGGGCACGCTCACGTGTTGCAACTGAGGAGATAAGTGAGCTCTGAAACCATCCCCTGTGCTGGTCACTACCCTCAAGGTACATATCCGCAGGCCACCTTAAACGCTCATCCGCCTCAACAACCGCAGCATGGCTGACCCCTGAGTCAAACCAGACATCCAGTATGTCCATCTCCTTCTCAAGGTCTCTGCTGCCGCAGGAGGGGCAGTTATAATCCTCGCCAATAAGGTCCCTTACCTCTATCTCAAACCATGCATCAGCACCCCTCTGCGCAACGAGCTCAACCACGGCCTTCAGGATATTTTCGTCCTTTATGAATTCTCCGCATTGTCTGCAGGATATCAGTGTTATCGGAACTCCCCAGGCCCTCTGACGGGAGATGCACCAGTCAGGCCTCCGCTCTACCATTCCCTGTATCCTGCCCTTCCCCCACTTCGGTATCCACTCCACCCGGTCTATCTCTTTCAGGCATGCACTTCTGAGGCCTTTATGCTCAACAGCTATAAACCACTGCGGAGTTGCCCTGAAGATTACGGGTTTCTTGCATCTCCAGCAGTGCGGGTAGGAGTGAGTGATATTTTCAGAGCCTAAAAGGGCTCCTTTCTCCCTGAGCAGATCAATGATGTAATCGTTTGCCTTAAAGACAAACATCCCCTCAAGCCCGGCCTCGGCAGTGGTGAACTTTCCGTAGTCATTAACAGGGGTCAATATCTCAAGGCCGTATTTCAGTCCGGCAAGGTAGTCGTCTTCTCCGTGTCCCGGTGCTATATGGACCACGCCGGTCCCCTCGCCGGTAGTCACAAAATCACCCGTTATAACTACGGAATCCCTTTCAATGAACGGATGCCTTGCCTTGATGCCTTCAAGGTCCCTGCCCCTGACTGTCCTGACAACGCTGCCTTTAATCTTCAATTTATCTGCTATCTTTTCAACAAGGTCTGATGCCACGATATAATAATCACCCTCTGACTCGACAACCGAATACTCCACATCGGCATGGACTGCAAGTGCGAGATTTGCCGGCAGGGTCCATGGGGTGGTAGTCCAGATAATAAGGTAAAGGTTTCCTTCAGGAACAATCCCTTTTGCATCGCTGTCCAGAACCCTGAACCTGACATAAACGGAAGTTGAGACCTTTTCCGCATACTCCACCTCAGCCTCAGCCAGTGCAGTTATGCAGGAAGGACACCAGTGAACGGGTTTTTTGCCCTTATATACGTATCCCTCTTTTACAAACCTTCCAAATTCACGGACTATGGATGCCTCGTAATCATAGGACATGGTAAGATAGGGCTTGTCCCAGTCTCCGAAAATACCGAGCCTCCTGAACTCTGCCCTCTGGATATCGACAAACCGCCCGGCATATTCCCTGCAGAGTTTCCGCTTCTCAATAACCGGGGTCGTATGCTTTTTCTTGCCGAGGTTCTTGTCCACCTGCAACTCTATCGGCAGTCCGTGGCAGTCCCACCCTGGGATGAACGGTGAATAACAGCCGAGCATGCTCTTGTATTTTACGATTATATCCTTGAGCACCTTGTTGAGGGCATGTCCCATGTGTATGTGACCGTTTGCATACGGCGGGCCGTCATGAAGTATAAAGGCTTTGGCTGGACGGTTCTTGTCCTGGAGCTTTTTGTAGATATCCCTCTCCTGCCAGAACTTCAGTGTCTCGGGTTCCCTGCGGGCAAGGTTGGCCTTCATCGGGAAGGCTGTCTGTGGCAAGTTCAATGTATCCTTATAATTCCCGGGCATAGTTAATAAACATAACCCTGATCAGGAGAAAAAGTCAAGGAAGTCTCGTTGAAACGGTTGAATTGTCCCGGCAATTTGGGAACTTGTCAACAATCCGGGCTGACTTGTAATTCCTTGAGATTGCTTCGCTTCCCTCGCAATGACGGAAAATGCCTTGCAATGACACAAAAAGGGGTTCGTCATATTATTGCAGAAGAGCCTTGGTAACGAAGCAATCCTGCATTGATTTTCACCGTGAATTTTGGGATATATAAGTTGACTTGATAAAATCTTTTGAAATAGGTACTATATTTAGACTCAAAAATCGGCAACCATGCTAATCACCGTATTATGTTGCCGTACTACAACTATGTATAAAAATATCGTTTGGAGGTGAATTATGTTTGAATCCATAGCCTGGGCAATGGGCCCGTCACAGCAGGGTGGAGCAGGGGGTGGCCCTCAGTCGGCTATTGCAAGCTTTTTACCCCTGATTATTATATTTGCCATTTTCTATTTTCTCCTGATAAGACCCCAGCAGAAAAAGGCCAAACAACACAGGGAGATGCTGGCTGCCCTGAAAAAGGGTGACAAGGTGATAACGACCGGAGGTATTTACGGGGTTGTGGAGGCTGTCGGGGACAAGACAACTACAGTCAAGATTGCCGAGAACGTGAAAGTCAAGCTTGGAAAGGCATATATTGCAGCCGTCAGATCTACATCAGAAGAAGACTGAACCTGATATTATAGAAAGGCTCCTGTATAATCCCAGGGCTCGTCTCTATATAGAAGCAGCAGACAGATACCTTGAGAGTATCGGCTATACAGAGCATGGGCTCAGGCACTGTGGAATTGTCTCAACGACTGCCTGCAGGATTCTAAAAAAACTGTCTTATCCTGAAAAAAGCACAAAGCTTGCAGCGGCAGCGGGTTTTCTGCACGACATCGGAAACCTGCTTGGCAGGAAAATGCACCACAAAATGGGAGCACTTCTTGCCAAAGAGGTCCTTGAAGAGGTTGGCTTTGAGCTTATAGATATTACAAGGATCATGACGGCCATAGTAATTCATGAGGAGGATGAAGGGTCGATCCCTGATGAGGTGGCTGCAGCGCTCCTGATTGCAGACAAATCCGATGTCCACCGAAGCAGGGTGAGGAATCCCTCCATGGTAACAGAGGATATACATGACAGGGTTAATTATGCAGCAACAGAGTCGGACCTTCTGGTAGAACCTGAGCAGAAGCTGATAACCCTTTCCCTTGTAATTGATACGAGGATGTCTCAGGTTATTGAATACTTTGAGATATTCCTTTCAAGAATGACGGCCTGCCGCAGGGCGGCAAAGGTACTCGGCACAGAGTTCAAGCTCTTTATAAATAATACAAGAATGGCGTGAGGAGGATAGGATAGATGAAGAAGAATATCAGGTGGAAAGTGGCCCTTATTATAAGCACCGTCATTTTAGCCATTGTATTCTTTCTTCCAAATACCCCTGTTTTCAAGTACATGCCGCAGTGGTGGCAGGGAAATATGCCTAACCGCGGGATAGCCCTTGGTCTGGATTTGCAGGGAGGTATTTATCTGCTCTTTGAGGTTGAGGGTGACAGGGCAGTAGAGATAACAACGGATAGAATAGCCCAGAGACTAAAGAGTATCCTGAAGAAAGGCAAATTTGGGGCAGAGGTCAAGGTGAAAGGGGCGCAGATAAAGGTCTCTCCAAACACTTTCGAGATCAAAAAGGCAGTTGAGGAGGCATACTCCAAACTTGAGATTGTCCCTTCCGACAAGGAACTCATCTTTCAGATATCGGCTAAGGAGGCAAAGAAAATTCGCAATAATGCCACTGACCAGGCTTTGGAGACCATCCGCAACAGGGTTGACCAGTTTGGTGTGTCAGAGCCGGTCATTCGCCGTCAGGATGAAGATGAGATAGTCGTCCAGTTGCCCGGATACAAGAATCCAAAGAGGGCGGTTGAATTGATAGGCAAAACCGCCCAGCTTGAATTCATGCTCGTTGATGATGAATCCCCGGTTGCCGCCGAACTTCCGTCCCGGGTGAAGCTTGGGGATGAAAATGAGATACTCGAGAAGTTCAAGGACAAGGTACCTGCCGATGATGTAATCCTGTTTCAGCGTATTGAGAATAAGGAGACGGGAGAGGTTTACAAGAAACCCTTTCTGCTGAAGAAAGAGGTGCTCCTTTCGGGTGACCTCCTTACGGAGGCAAGGGTTGCAATAGACCGGAGGTTCAACGAGCCCTATGTATCCATCACATTCAATAGTACGGGAGCAAAGATATTTGAAGAGGTTACAGGGAAATACGTCAAGAAGCGCCTTGCCATCATACTTGACGGTAATGTCTACTCAGCGCCTGTTATACAGGACAGGATATCCGGTGGCAGCGCCCAGATAACAGGGTCCTTCTCTCTGGATGAGGCAAAGGATCTTGCCATTGTCCTGAAGGCCGGAGCCCTGCCTGCTCCTGTAAAGCTCATTCAGAATGTTACCGTGGGTCCATCCCTTGGAAGGGACTCTATTAATGCAGGCAAGAAGGCCGGCCTGATTGCTGTGCTCCTGGTCGTTGTCTTTATGGGCTTTTATTATAAAATCGCAGGTCTTATAGCAGACCTTGCAATGGTACTTAACGTTATCCTCCTTCTTGGCGCCATGGCTGCCCTGAATGCCACACTCACACTTCCGGGTATGGCAGGTATAGTACTTGCCATTGGAATGGCGGTAGACTCAAATGTGCTTATGTTTGAGAGGATGAGGGAAGAGCTGAGGGCAGGCAAAACTCCAAGGGCTGCTGTGGATTCCGGGTATGACAAGGCCTTTATCACCATTGTCGATGCCCATATAACGACACTTATTACTGCTGCCGTTCTTTACCAGTTTGGAACCGGTCCCATAAAGGGTTTTGCAGTAACCCTGTTCCTCGGTGTGCTTATCAATCTCTTCACTGCGCTTGTCGGCACCAAGACGGTGTTTGATCTCATAAACTCAAGAAGGGAGGTCAGAAAGCTGAGCATATGATAGAGATAATTAAAAAGACAAATATTAACTTCATGGGGTTGAGAAAGTTTACCCTTGTTATATCAGGCCTCCTCCTTTTTCTCGGGTTTTTAGCCGTGTATCACCTGGCAACAGGTACTGCTAATCTCGGCATTGACTTTGCCGGGGGAACAGCTGTCGAGATCAAGTTTGAGAAACCCGTTGACCTCCAGAAGGTGAGAAAGGTATTGGAGGCAAGGGGGATAAAGGACTTCGAGCTGCAGGATTTTCCCACGGTAAACAAGGTGCTTATCCAGATCAAGAGAGACCAGGAAGAGCTTGGAAAGCTCTCGGAGCAGATAATAACGGCACTGAGAGAGGGTTTTAATGACAATGAGATCAGGGTTGACTCTACCACCGAGATCGGGCCGAAGGTAGGAGCCAAACTGAGAAAGGATGCAATATGGGCCATTGTGCTGGCTACCATATTCATTCTGGGATATATTGCATGGCGTTTCCAGTTCAAGTTCGGTGTAGGCGCTACTGTGGCGACCTTCCACGATGTGCTCGTGGTTCTTGGGCTTTTCAGTCTGATGGACAAGGAGATAAACCTGATCCTTGTCAGTGCACTGCTGACTATTGCCGGATACTCGCTGACGGATACAGTTGTAGTTTTTGACCGTATCAGGGAAAACCTGAGGTTTATTACAAAAGAGCCGGTGGAGCAGGTGATAAACAAGAGTATAAACGAGGTCCTGTCCAGGACAATTATCACCTCGCTTACCACACTGCTTGCTGCCGGCGCCCTCTTCTTCTTCGGTGGTGAGGTGATCCATGATTTTGCCCTTGCCATGATACTGGGGATAGTCGTAGGGACATATTCCTCTATCTTTGTTGCAAGCCTGATAGTGCTGTTGTGGAAGAGGGGTGGTTCCCTCGCAACCCGGAAGAGATAAGCTGAATCCCTGATGGTTCATGGAGTCTGAATGCCCGAGAAAAGGTGGTTTGTACAGAAGACCAACCCTGATTACATAAAGTATCTTTCAAGGGCTGCCTCTGTCTCTGCCGCCTTTGCCCAGATACTGGTAAACCGCGGCATTAATACCCCCGGAGATATAAAGACCTTTCTTGACCCTGCAATGGGTGCACTGTCCGATCCCTTTGAGCTTTCAGGAATGAAAGAGGCTGTAGACGTTATCCGCACCGCAATCAGCTCAGGCAGGAAGATACTCGTCCATGGTGACTATGATACGGATGGACTGACCGGTACGGCTATCATGGTGAGTGCCCTCAAACGGCTTGGTGCAGAGGTCTGTTATTTCATACCTGAACGGCTGACCCATGGTTATGGTTTCAATGCCCCTGGTGTTGAATACGCACGGAAGGCTGGAGCGGGGTTGATCATCACTGTTGACTGCGGCATATCCTCCATGGAGGCCGTGCGGATGGCAACCTCCGAGGGGATGGGAGTAGTAGTTACAGACCACCACGAGCCCGGAAGGGATGTTTCCAATACCCCTGTTCTGCCGGAGGCCGACGCAGTGATCAATCCAAGGCTTTGCGGTGAAGAAGCCCCTGCACTTTCAGGCTCTGCCGTTGCCTTTAAGCTTGCCTCGGCATTGCTTGGTCATGAGGCGTCTTCAGACTTTCTTGACCTTGCAGCCCTTGGGACAATAGCTGATGTCATCCCGCTGATTGATGAAAGCAGGGCTATCGTGAGGCACGGGCTTGTGCTCATAAACGAGGGGTTAAGGCCGGGCATAAAGGCGCTTAAAGAGGTGGCGGGACTCAATGGCAGGGTTGTAAGTGCAGGCCGTCTTGCCTTCACGGTTATCCCCCGGATGAATGCCTCCGGCAGGATTGACAATCCCCTGGAGGTTATCAAGCTGCTGCTTTCAGACGACCATGCCGAATCCGCTGTCATTGCTGAGAGACTCCATGAGCTGAACCTGAAGAGACAGTCGATCGAGGAGGAGATACATCAGGAGGCCCTCTCCGTCCTGAAGGAGAAGGGTTATGACCACTCTGTAGTGCTTGCCTCTGACGGGTGGCATGAAGGGGTGATCGGCATAGTGGCGTCAAGGCTTGCCGAGGCATTTTACAGGCCTGCCTTTGTCTTTAATATCAGGGATGGCATTGCAAAAGGCTCGGCAAGGAGTATCCCGTCTTTTGACCTCTACAGCGGTATCTCCCGGTGCAGTGACCTTCTGCTCTCCTTTGGCGGACACAGGCAGGCGGCGGGGCTTAGATTGAGGATTGAAAACCTCGGGAAATTTGAAGAGAGGATCAACCGGGTTATAGCTGAAACGCTCTCTGCAGAAGACCTCATCCCCAGACTTACCATTGATGCCACTGTTGAGCTGCAGGAAGTAAATTTCAATCTTGTAAAAGAGATATCTCTGCTTGAACCCCTTGGCTGCGGCAACCCCGAGCCGAGGCTTGGGACAAAGGGCCTTGAGGTTATGGGGCCGAGAGTGGTTGGAAACAAGCACCTCAAGATGAGGCTAAAGCACCGCTCCTGTACGGTTGATGCCATAGGGTTTTCCATGGGTGATATGATAGGGCGGATAGAGCCCGATGCAATGGTTGATGCGGTATATACGCCGACGATTAATGAATGGGAAAACAGAAAGACCCTCCAGCTCCATCTCCGTGCCTTCAGGCCCTCAGCATAGAATCCTCAAGCCTGTTTCTTCCTGTATTGAGTCTCCAGATGTAAATCTTTGATTTTTTTCTGAGGACTTATCTGCGAAATCTGTGAAATCTGCGGATCACATCTTCCCTGTGCAGCGGACCACAATCAGTCAGACTTTTTCCTCCAGCCCTGAAATCCCAAACCGGCCCTCCAGTTCTTCATAAACATCCTCTATGGTCACCCCTTCCTCTGCCATCAGGACCAGCATATGATAAATAAGGTCTGACAGCTCATAGACAAGCTGCTCCTTCCCCTGCCCCTTTGAGGCCAGGATTACCTCCACAGCCTCTTCTCCGACCTTTTTAAGTATCTCGTCCTTACCTTTTTT
>BTTF01000086.1:0-8704 GCA_036244995.1 bacterium
TGATTAACAGCAAAATTCTTTTATTGCAATTTCATTGGTTTGCTCTATATTGTCTGTTTGGTTGATTTTGTTATTAAGAGCCTGCTCGCTTGTTGACTTGCTTCCTTCCCTTTCCTCAAGAAAACACACTAAAAAGTATGAACGTTACCAACGATCCCATAAGTGCACCCAGGATCACCTCCCAGGCATTATGGGCCTTGACTGAAAGCCGGCTCTGGGCGATTGCCACAGCAGTGATGAAGGTCAGGATCGAGATTATATAGTTCTCACTGATGTAAGTTGCAGATACCCATACAGAGAATGAGAGTGCGGCGTGTCCGCTTGGCATTCCCCCCCTCAGTGGATGTCCCTTGCCGAAATGTGCCTTGGTTATCACTACCAGGATTAATACAATTACCAGTGCAATGACTGCAATATCCTCACCTGTATGTTTTGCGATATGGATACCCTCGGAGAATGCTTTTTCTATGTATGGAGCAAGTATGGTATATCCAATGATAAAGGCCCCGAAGGCCGTAATCAGGACTGCTCCGGCCGCAATATCCTTTGCCACTCTCGCTTTCTCGCTCTTTTGGGGCGAAATGATATCCACAGTCACTTCTAAAGCAGAGTTCAGCATCTCTGCAAGGATTACCACAACGGCAACAAGTGAGATCAGGATGAACTCATCCTTCCTGACCCCAAGGATAAAACTCAGGATTAATATCCCGGAAGCTGCCAGGAGATGGAATCTCACATGCCGCTGTGTCCTTGCCGCATGAAGTACCCCTTCTATTGCATTATTTGTGGATTTAAGCCATTTCCGTAAGGGCATCTATAAGCTCCAGCTCTTTTCCCCTCATCTTTCTTGCCTGGTATGCATTTACCTCATGGTCGTATCCGGTAAGGTGGAGAAGGCCATGAATTAAAAGAAAGGTGAGTTCTTCATAAAAGGTGTTGCCGTGTTCCCTTGCCTGTTCAACAGTCCTGTGGAGGTTTATTACTATATCCCCCAGCAGGGTCCCTCCGGGGAGAGTTTTTAACCCCTGCCGAATCTCTTTCATTGAATTATACAGGGGAAAAGAGAGGATGTCCGTTGTCCTGTCAAGGGACCTGTAGACCCTGTTCAGCTCTTTCATCCTGCGATCATTAACAAAGACAATGCTCAGTTCAACCCCGTCAAGGTCGAGCAATTTACCGAGCTGATTTAACAGACGGATCACTCTTCTGTGGTTGACCTTTACCTTTTTCTGGAGGTTTTTTATTAGGATATTCATCCTGGGAGGGCACCTCAATCCTGATGTTTTTGTTGTTAAGTGTTACTTCTTCTCCGGGTACAATTTTCTCTTTCTTCTTCTCTTCAAAATTAAAACCCGGATACTCAATCCTCTTGTGCAGAATCCCGGTCAGGACGTAGGTGAACTTTTTCTTTACGATGGATATATCCTTCAGTGTCAGCTCACATTCGTCCAGTTGTCCATCAAGAAATATATGATTAACTATTGTGTCTACCAAAGACTCTATCCTTGCCGGTGTAGTGTTCTGTAATACCCTTGATGCTGCTTCAACAGCATCGGCGAGCATCACAAGTGCAGCCACACGGCTCTGGGGCTTTGGACCCTGATAGCGGTAATTCTCTTCAATCGGTTCCCCGTTTTCAGAGTCCCTGGCCTTCTGATAGAAATATGTCATGAGGCAGGTACCGTGATGTTGCTGGATGATATCCTTGATGGGTTCAGGCAACTTATACTCCCGTGCGATCTCCACACCTTCTTTCACGTGGGCCATCAGTATCATGCTGCTCATGTGCGGGGTGATCCTGTCATGCCTGCTGACCGTACCTTTCTGGTTTTCCACGAAATACTCAGGCATTTTCATCTTGCCGATGTCATGGTAATATGCGCTGACCCTTGCAAGCAGGGGGTTAACACCGATATCCTCAGCAACTGCCTCAACGAGGTTGCCCACTATAACGCTGTGATGATATGTTCCGGGGGCAGCTATCAACAGGTTTTTCATTATAGGCTGATTAAGGTCAAGCAGCTCAAGCAGCGTAATGTCGGTGGTTATCTTAAAAAAATACTCGATAGCGGGCAACACAAGGGAGACCACGGCAGAGACTACTATGCCGGATGTAGCGGCGTAAAGGAGGGCTATGGGTGCATACTCGTCAAACAGCCTGTCGGTAAAAAGGAGAATGCCTATAACAGTGAATACATTAATTATGCTGACATAGACTCCGCTCCTCAGTATATCGGTCCTCTTTTTGCATTTCATGATGCTGAATGCGCCCACAAGGCTGCCCACAAAGGCATAAACAGGATATAGAGGTTCCCCCGTCCATAATCCTGTAAGGAGGCTGACTATAAACGAAAAGATAATGGCAGTATGAAAATCAAAGATGAGCGCTACCAGTATGGCGCCTGCAGCGATAGGCATTCCATAAATAGCGGTCCCTGAAGGGAAGAGACCTAATCCCAGGGTGAAGTTCTGGAAAAAGTACTGAAAACTCCTGCCGAGTACGAGCGTTAGTATAACAAGGGAGCCCAGGAGCAGAAGCAACCTGTATTTCTTTATATAATCAGGCTTGTAACGAAGTATATCCCTGTAGAAGATCAGGAATAGAAGGCTTGTTATAAAGAAGCCGCCGATTATATGCTGAGCTCCGAAAGTCTCCTGGACAGTGAGTGATGCAGCGAGTCCGAACAGGAGAATCAGTGGTAGTTTTACAGCATGGCTTCTGTTAAGATTCCTTGTATAACTCTTGCCTATCTTCCGGATTCCCGGCTCTTTTTTCTGTCCGTTTTTCAAATCTCTCATATGCTTTTATTATATCCTGTACGAGTCTGTGTCTTACTACATCCCTTTCTGTAAAATAGATGAGCTTTATCCCCTCTATGGAGGAGAGTATCTTTTCCGCCTCTATCAGTCCCGAGGTCTTTCCAGCCGGTAGATCTATCTGTGTGATATCGCCGGTTATGACTGCCTTTGAATTGAACCCAAGGCGTGTAAGGTACATCTTCATCTGCTCGGATGTGGTGTTCTGGGCCTCATCAAGCACTATGAATGCATCATTGAGTGTCCGTCCCCTCATGTAAGCAAGTGGCGCTATCTCTATTATACCTTTTTCTATAAGTCCGGTTGCCTTTTCAAAGTCCGTCATGTCATACAGGGCATCATAGAGGGGCCGGAGATACGGGTGGACCTTTTCATATAAGTCCCCCGGCAGGAACCCCAGTTTCTCGCCTGCCTCAACAGCAGGCCTTGTGAGCACTATGCGGCTCACTTCCTTCTTCAGTAATGCATTTATAGCCATTGCCATGGCGAGGTATGTCTTGCCGGTCCCGGCAGGTCCAATGCCGAATACAATGTCATACGTCCTGATGGCCTCTATATACTTCCTCTGGGCCTCGGTCTTTGGAATAATAAAACGTTTCTTTGATGAAACAGGGATATGATTCAGAAACAGGTTTTTAAGGGATGTTTCCTCTCCCTTTGATATGGCGCTTATGGCAAACCTTATATCATCCGGTTTCAGGACATAGCCCTGCCGGTTTATATCCTTGATCTCTTCCACTAATTTCTTTGCCTTTCGGGCTGCTTCTGCAGGACCCTTTATGAATAGTTTGTTGCCCCTTGCGCTGATAAGGACACCAAGGTTGTCTTCTATAAGTTTAAAGCTTTTATCAATACCCGAGTAGGAAAAGTCTGCCTCGTTATCAGTCTCTATCTCGATTTCCAGAATTACGCTTTCCATATACCTATCTGTCTGTCTTCAAAACCAGGGTCTTCAATTTTTCGGTTCTTGTAAGTTTTATGGCTGCAGTTTCAGCTCTCTTCCTTGCTTTGAATCTGCCAACCCATACCCGGTAGAGGGACCTCTTTCCCCCGGCTGAAACGGTTTTTACACTGTACCCCTTCCTTTTGAGTTGATTCTTCAGCTTTTCGGCCTGCTGTTTGTTCCTGAAGGCGCCGACCTGAATTGTGTAATACCGTGAGGGCTCTTTTCTGACTTCTGTCTTCCTGTTCCGGAGAGTTTTTTCGGCAGTGTTTTTCCAGTTGTTTTTATTCAACTCCTCCTTTTTGTCAGCCCTGGCGGATTCCTTTCCTGTCCCGGCTCTATCTACACGAGACCGGGTTTTGTCCCTGTTGTTCTGACCTTTGATGGCTGAGGAAGGAAGTATGGCGTCTGTTTGCGGGCTCCTATCCTGTAGAAGAGAGCCCTCCCGGGCCTTTTCAGCAGGCGCTGTTACGGCATTCATTGATAAAAGGGCTGGGCGTTCAACCAACTGGGCCTTGCCGACAAAATATCCGAGTAGAAAGCTGAAGGCACTGCAAAGTGTTACGATCAGAATCAATATTGCCTTACCTGTGAGGAAATCAGCAGGGATTTTGTGATAGAACTTTGGATTCATAAAATAAGCATAGCATCACCATAGGAGAAAAATCTATAACCTGATGTGATGGCCTTTCTGTATGCCGTCAGTATCTTCTCTCTTTCAGCAAAGGCGCTTGCAAGCATAAGGGGAGTCGATTTCGGCAGGTGAAAA
Organism: bacterium; assembly: GCA_036244995.1. Taxonomy (GTDB): domain Bacteria; phylum Nitrospirota; class Thermodesulfovibrionia; order Thermodesulfovibrionales; family JdFR-85; genus BMS3Bbin07. The sequence continues at coordinate 4,530 of BTTF01000086.1, forward strand.
TTTGTTACCAGACAATCAACTCCTCTGAACCTGTACCCGGGGTATATGAAGAGCTCGGTTGTTCCTCTTATGTTTCCTGATTCCTGAACTCCCGGGCCTGTCAGTGCCTGTTTCGAACCTGCCCCAGGGACCGGCTTTACATTTTTCAATCTGCAATCCTTATAACAGCCGCTCATCAGGGACTCAATGGTCCTTGTGGTTGTGGTCCCGACGGCAAAGACCTTTCCACCTGCCTTCCTTCTCTTCCTTATCAGGGCTATAAGCCCGGATTCTACCTCAAACTCTTCAGGCTCCATCCTGTGATTCACGATATGCGGGCTTTTTATCGGCATGAACGTTCCTATACCGACATGGAGGGTAAGTTTCTTTATAATCACCCCCCTTGATGTGAGTTCCTTCAGCAGTTCCTCCGTAAAGTGAAGTCCTGCTGTAGGCGCTGCAATGGAACCCTCTTTTGCTGCATATACCGTCTGGTACCAGCTCCTGTCTCTTTCATCGGGCCTCCTCTTGATATAAGGCGGAAGCGGCATATTGCCATATCTCCAGATGAAGTCCTCCACGTCTCCTGTATTAAACCTTGCAGAGCTTCCTTTAACTATTTCAGCCTCAACCCCTCCGTCAAAACAGGCCTTACCGGTATACCTGCCTTGTGAGAGGATAAAAAAGCTGTTGTCAGGGGCCTTTTTGACCAGGAGTATATCGATCCTGCCGCCTGTGGTCTTTTTGCCCGTAAGTTTTACAGGGCTTACCTTTGAATTATTGAGTATAAGGAGATCGCCCTCTCCGAGATAGGATTTGATATCAGTGAAGAGTCTGTGTTCAATGCAGCCATCTCTTTTGAGAACCAGGAGCCTGGAGCTGTCTCTCTTCCGGACAGGTTCCCTTGCTATAAGCGCCTCCGGCAATTCAAAATCAAAACTGTTCAGATTCATATTTTTTTGTTTTTACCCCGGAGGACGACAATGAGTGAAAACTCCATACCCTTGTACCTGCGAACCATCAAGATTACACAATCCGTGTTTCAGTCTTTTTTCCGACTTAAAGGCATGAATTTCCCGTCCAGTTTTATAACCGTTCCAGGGTAATAGAAGGAGAGTATCTCTTTATATGTTTTCCCATCTTTTGCCATCTGCTGGGCACCCCACTGGCAGAGCCCGACACCGTGGCCATACCCCTTGCCGTCAAGGATAAAGGTATTGCCCTTCCTTCTGAGAGTAAACCAGGTGCTTGGAAGGGTTTTCCAGCCCAGGAGCCTCCTGAGGTCTTTTGAGAGTATCACCCTTGTCCCCTTTTCAGTAATAAATGTCAACGATTTAGTCCTTCCGGTTTTGGTATAACTGCTTATCCTGATATCTTTGAGTCCGGACAGACCAAGGTCTTTTTCGATCTTCCTTATACTGAACCGTCTCTGCCAGACCCAGTAAGAAGAGAGCGAACAGTCGGAAGAGACTGATCTCAGGTACGGATAAGCCTTTCCGAATACCTCTTCCGCCAATTCCGTTTTGCCCCCACAGGTGGAGTGATAAAATGCCTCGATCGGTTCACCGTCGTAAGTCAGGATTTCACCTCTTGTCTGCATGACGGCATAAGAAACCCTGCTGTCGGAATTATCGCCCCTGTAGAGCTGGTGGAGCGTGGAGGAGGTAAGGTTGTACAGCCTGTTGGCCCCTTTCTGTATGTACTTTACAGCATAAGTCCTTACTATAACGGCCTGGGCTTTTAAGGCCTCCATCTCCCAGCCGTCGGCGACCTCGGAGAGGACTGCGCCTCTGACATAATCTTCAAGAGGCAGCTCATTTATAAGATAGAGCCCTTTCTTACCTTTCCATATCTCGATGTTTCCCAGATAACGGACACCACTGACAAGAAGCTCTCCCTTGAAATTCCCTATCTTCCTGATAGTTGCCTCAGCATCAGGGATTGCTGAAAAACGTTTGTTGAGTATAAGAACCCGTATGTCCCTGGCATTGGCCACGGAAAGGGAACTTAAAACCATAATAACTATCAATACAATTGTCCTCATCCACTTCTCCATCGTTTTCTTCTATTAATTAACGGTTACGTCTCACGGTAACGAAGCCCGTATCGTAAGACGTCCGACGGTGACGTGAAAACACGAAGGACGTAACCGCTGAACGAAACGGGCCTCGTTACCGTAACCATCTAACAATAACCACCTTCCTCAAGCCCTTAATTATCTGAGTTTACTTAAAAACCAGAGGATAAGGGTCAGAACAACACTGAGTATGATACTTGTAGCAAGGGGGAAATAGAAGGTGAAGTTTTTTCTCTCTATAATTATATCTCCGGGCAGTCTGCCAAGAAAAGGCACCTTGCCTGCAAGCATTAAAATAGCACCGAGCACTATTATAACAAGCCCTGTGATTATAAGAAACTTGCCTATATGTGCAAAAGGCTCCACTCCATCACTCCTTATACCTCTCCATCTCTGAATATATGCAGCCACAGTATTTCTGCCTGTAAAGACCAAGTTCTTTTGAGATTTTCATTCCGGCCTTCCAGCCGGGCCTGAAGTCCTCGATGAAGAATTCGATATTATACCTCTCCTGCAGGCCCTGTCCTGTCTCTATAATCCTGTCGAACTTCTGATAGGGACTGACGAGCAGGCTTGTTGTAAAACCATCCATACCAAGTTTCCCGGCCATCCGGGCTGTCTCTTCGAGACGGACCTGATAACAGTAGGAACAACGGCTCTCCTCCCTGTAGGCGACCTCCCTTACGAATTCCCTGAGCCCATAATCTTCAATATACTGAATATCGAGTTTCCAGGATTTCTGCAGTTCCCTGAGGGCATTAAGCCTTGCGCTGTATTCAGTGAAGGGGTGGATGTTCGGATTGTACCATAACCCCTGGACCTCTATGCCCCTGTCTTTAAGAGTTTTTAGTGGATAGAGTGCACAGTTGGCACAGCATATATGCATAAGGAGGTGCATTGGTCTACTGATATTTAGTATAATTCCTTTAGCACTATTATATCAATTGATGAAGTCGTAAAAAGTTTGAAAATGACGTTTTTTGTCATTGCGAGGGAAGCGAAGCAATCTCTATGCGTCTGATTTTAAAACAGATTGCTTCGTCACTTTGTTCCTCGCAATGACAGTGATGGACTTTTTACGAGTCTGTCATCAATTCATTTCCGTCCGAAAAGTTTATGACGATACGCACTAATAAAAAAATCCTGATTACCAGTCTTCTATGTCTGACCTGCCTTCTTGGCACAGCAGGCACAGTCAGGGGGGTTGAGAGACCCCTCTTTGAGGGACCCCTCAATATAAGAAACAGCTTCCCGCTGTTTCTTGCAATTGGAAATCCTTCAATTATATCTGCCAAGGGTGAAAACTCCATTGACCTCAATCTCATGTATTCAAGCACTTATCTTGTTAATACCTCACGATCATGGTCCTTCAACCTTGATTTGGAGGCTACAATTATTGATTTACAGATAAAAAAACTTTTTTTTGATGATTCGGTCGAGATAAGTCTCGACCTTCCTGTTTTAAGTTTTAACAGCGGTTTTCTGGATGGTTTTCTGGAGTCCTATCACAGTGCCTTTGGTTTTCCTGATTATGGCAGGAGCAACAGACCCCCTAATGATTTCCTGTTTGAGGTCAGCCATAACGGCAGGACGGTTGTATCCGGTAGATCCGGGGAGATAGCATTAGGTGATATAAAGATGGGAATTAAAAAGGCTCTCTACAGCAAAGACCCTTATATAAGTATTTACGGGTCAGTCGAATTCCCCACAGGTGATCCGAAAGGCGGTTACGGAAACGGGGCACTTGATACAAGCGTTGCCCTGCTCGTAAATAAAGGCATTGGTGACAGTGTCATGACATACTTCAATGCAGGTGCTGTCTTTACTGATAGTTTCAGGGCTGAAGAGACGATCGACCTTGAGAACTATCTTTATGGTGCAGCAGGTGTGGAGTGGCTTTATTCCAATACCCTTTCGCTTAATACCCAGTTTTTTATTCAGGGTTCGCCTTTCAGGAATACAGGCATCAGGGCCATAGATGAAGTTGCTACTATCCTGAGCTTTGGCGGCAGATACAGGATTAATCATGAAAAATCCCTGGAATTTTCCTTCTCGGAAGATACAAATACTGCCGGAGCCCCTGATTTTATGGTCGGATTCGGATACAGATATAAGTTTT
>BTTF01000087.1:0-8679 GCA_036244995.1 bacterium
ATGACTATATTCCGGTTTGTTAAAAACGTACTTGCATCCGGGAAATTTGAACCTGACAGGGTTAATGACTACCTTGCCTGATGTGTTAAAATCTGTTCAAGCTAAAAATGCCTTTATATTAAAAATGCCTTTATATAATATAGAGAGATGCTGAATCAAGTTCAGCATGACAGATAGAGATTTTAAGGTCACTAAATAGTGTATAAATTACAGTCATTTGTCATTCCCGCAAGTGAAGCGAGTCGGGAATCCTTCTTAAAAGAACGATTCCGGACAAGCCAGAATGACAGAAGAACGACAACTGTATAAACTTTATACACAAACTCTAAATACCCTCAGGAGGAAGAGAAGATGAGAAAGGCAAGGATTGAAAGAAAGACAAACGAAACCGATGTCAGCGTTGAGATAAAGATTGATGGAAAGGGAGAACACGAGATCAACACATCCATCCCCTTTGTCGACCATATGCTCTCGCTTATGGCCCACCACGGCCTTTTTGACCTTCAAGTAAAGGCAACCGGAGATATAGAGGTGGACTACCACCACCTGATGGAGGATATCGGCATCACGATCGGCAGCGCCTTAAACAAGGCACTCGGAGAAAAAGAGGGGATAAGGAGATACGGTTTTGCCAGGATTCCCATGGATGAAAGTCTTGCAGAGGTGGTCATAGACCTGAGTGGCAGGTCATACCTTATTTATAAGACCCCACCGTCAAAGGGCAGCCTCAGGGACCTTCCAGTGGCACTGTTTGAGGATTTTTTCAGGGCGCTCTCAACTCATGCAATGATGAATCTACATATAACAGTACAGTACGGAAGGGACCTGCATCACATCTACGAGGCCATTTTCAAGGCCTTTGGCAGGGCACTGAATGATGCCACGACAATGGAGGGAGGAAGAAAAGGAGTGCCTTCTACCAAAGGAAAGCTTTGAGCGACTTTTTAAATGGTGCCGAAGGGGGGAGTCGAACCCCCACGGAGTTGCCCCCACAAGACCCTGAACCTTGCGTGTCTACCAATTCCACCACTTCGGCATTTAAAAAAACTATTTTATCATATTATACCCGGATCCAGTGATAAAAAGCCTCAAATATCGGATGGAAGCGATATGATAGAGTCTGAACGGGTTTAATTATCACTTTTGTCTCACCCGGATGAGTGAGTGAAGACTCTATCATGTCGCTTCCAACAACCGGTTACCACAGATATACGCGGGATATTATAATATCCATAGCGTCAGTCAAACCATTGTCAACAGGTTCGCCCCATTTTGTTTCCATGCCTGAGGTGACGTGTAGCCACCGGGAGCATAAACTGGAAAAGGAATCTTTCACCACTGACTCACCACACCCATAACAGCCCTCTGACACTCCTCGGCCGCCTCTTTCAGCCTCCAACTCCTTTTGTCCCTGTCCTCCACCATATTGCTTATCCCCCTTATCTCCAAAAAGGGCACGCCGTAAAGCATACAGATATGGGCCACTGACGCCCCCTCCATGTTCTCACATATTGCCCTGTATCTTCCTTGCAGCTCCGCTGCCCTTGCTGCAGTGCCTGTTACAGTGGAGAGCGTGACAAAGGGACCCTTCCCGGGGTTAAAAGAGAGGTTCTTCAATATCCTGTATGCCTTTCTTACAGGCATGGAGTGTATGGGGAGTTTATTAAAGAGGTTTTTTTTGGGCCTCTTTGCATCAAGGCCTGAGCCCGGGGCTGGATTTGATAAAAGCAGAATCCCCATGCCCCGCATATCCATAAATCCATCAGGGGTGACAACCCCTTCATCTCCGTATATCTCCCTGTCGGCAACTGCAATACCACCCACACTGATACCAGAATCAGGATACGCACCCCCGACACCAAAGTTTATGATCATCTCAGGCCGGAACTTCTCCAAAAAGAGTGTGGTTGCATGGGAGGCGTTGGTCTTGCCCACACCAGAGGCTACAAGCACAAGGGGCCTGCCCCGGAGGAAGCCCTTGTAGAAAATCAGCCCGCCATACTCCAACTGTCTCCTGCGGGAGAGACTTTTTAACACTTCTTCATATTCAAACTCTACTGCACAGATAAGACCTGTCATGATGTGTAGGTTTTTATTTGCATGAAATCCTGCCCCCTAACTCCCTGGTAACAGGGGTAACATGTTGACTATCTTACTGGATTGGGTAAATAATATGCCATTACAGTTGATGGTTCCGGATTTGTTTATGCTTGCTAAACCTTAAAACACAGAGACACTGAGACACAGAGAAAAGTCTGAAGAGGAGGCCTCATGAGTGAGTTAAAGAAGATGTACCGTACAATTGTGGAAGACCCCTTTCCATCAGATATGACCATCAAATTCGGAGAACAGACCCTTACTTACAGGAAGAAGACCTGGAAGATTCCGGATGCCTCCACCGGCAAGGTGGTTGAAAAAGGACTCCGCTACGGTGAAAACCCTGACCAGCCTGCAGCGCTCTATGAACTCGCCGGCGGCAACCTCGTTCTTGCCGGATGTGAGTTTATCAGCCCCGGCAACGGTCTTGTAAGCAGCATCACTGAGGAGGATATGATACAGGCCGGCAAACACCCCGGAAAGACCAATCTCACAGACATTGATAACGCCCTTAATATCCTCAAGTTTATGACAAAGAGCCCGGCCGCAGCAATAATGAAGCACAACAATCCATGCGGAGTTGCCTGCGGAGACAGCCTTGCCGATGCCTATGACAGGGCAAACATGGCGGACAGGATTGCGGCCTTCGGGGGCTGTCTTGTTGTAACCCGTGCAATGGACAAGGCAACAGCAGAGCTTGCGAGTGAAAACTACCTGGAGGTAGTTGCTGCTCCTGATTTTGAAGACGGGGTTGTCGAGATACTTGCAAAGAGAAAAAACCTGAGGATCGTGAGGATAAGGAAGATTTACGAACTGCAGAAATACATGGATCTGCCGGTGGTTGAGTTCAAGGCACTCATTGACGGCGGTCTCATAGTTCAGCAGTCCCAGATTAACAGGGTACGTTCAAAAGAAGATTTCCAGCCTGCCGGGACTGTTTATAAAGGAAAGGAATACGCTATCAACCGTATGCCGACAGAGAGGGAGTATGAAGACATGATCTTTGGATGGCATGTGCAGCAGGGAGTCACCTCAAACTCTGTTTTGTTTGTCAAGGACGGTGTGACCGTAGGCATCGGCACAGGAGAGCAGGACAGGGTCGGCGTGGCAGAGATAGCAGTATTCAAGGCATATACCAAACACGCAGATGCACTCTGTTTCCGCCGTCATGGCATACCATATAAACAGTTTGAACTCGAGGCAAAAGAGGGCAAACGTGACCGCAAGGTCCTTGAGGGAATAGACGAAGAGACGCGCAGGGCAAAAGGTGGCCTTATCGGATCCATAATGGTCTCGGATGCATTCTTTCCCTTCCGCGACGGGGTGGACGTCGGGATAAAAGAGGGCATCACCGGTGTTGTCCAGCCCGGGGGTTCCGAGAGGGACTATGAGATAATCACGGCCTGCAATGAAAGCAACGTGACAATGGTCTTTACAGGACAGCGGTTGTTCAAACACTGATAATCAATGAACCGTCCATGAAAAAAGATACCCAATGCGTACACAGCGGCACGTACAGGGATGAGGAGACCCGTGGAGTAAATACTCCTGTATATACATCCTCTTCCTTTGAATACCTGGACAGGGAGTATACTGTATATCCACGATACTTTAATACACCCAATCAAAGGGCCGTCGTCAACAAGTTGTGCGCTCTGGAAAATGCAGAGGACGGGTTAATCTTCAGCTCGGGAATGGCGGCAATCAGCACGGTGCTGCTTACATTCCTTAGCAGCGGTGATCATGCCGTTCTTCAGGAGGATATATACGGAGGCACTCACCATTTTGTAACTGCTGATTTTAAAAGATTCGGCATTGATTACACTTTCGTATCCAACAATGCTGAAGACATTGAAAAAGCAATAACAGAAAATACCAGGATTATCTTTATTGAGTCACCATCCAACCCCCTGCTCAAGATCACTGATATAAGGGCAGTGGCCAAAACAGCAAGGATGAGGAAGATCATTACGGTTATTGACAACACCTTTGCAACACCGATCAACCAGAACCCTCTGGACATGGGCATTGACATCGTAATCCACAGCGGCACCAAGTATCTTGGTGGACACAGTGATATATGCTGCGGCGCTGTTGTGAGCAAAAAATCTTTCATTGAGAAAACAAGGAGTTCAGCCACCAACTTCGGCGGCAGCCTGAACGCATATGCCTGCTCCCTGCTTGAAAGAAGCATGAAGACACTCGGCATCAGGGTGGAAAAACAATGCAGCAACGCCCAACAGATTGCAGAATCCCTGCAGAACAATCCAAAGGTCAGGAAAGTCTATTATCCCGGCCTTAAAAACCATCCGGGTCATGATACTGCGAAAAGTCAGATGAAGGGATTCGGCGCTATAGTATCCTTTGAAGTGGATGAAAAGAAGACAGAGCCGTCCGAATTCGTCAGGAGACTTCAGCTTATCAAGCCTGCCGTCAGTCTCGGCGGAGTTGAAAGCATCATCTGCTCCCCTGCTGCCACCTCACATGAAAAACTGAGCAATGAAGAACGTGCAGGGCTGGGGATAACAGATACCCTGTTCCGCCTGTCCGTTGGAATCGAAGACTGTGCTGACCTTTTAGCGGATATTGAAGAGGCTTTGGGATAGATTGGTGGCTGGTAAGTCACTGTTTCAGAAGAGGATTCCTTGGAAATAAAGGCCTGAATCCAGAGATAAACGGTTGTTGAGAGCGATATGACAGAGGGCTTTTATCGTTGGATACGGAAAACACTATTATTGAGGGGGTGTTAAATGAGTGACTTGAAGCAGAGGATATTTGATGCAGCCGGGGAGATACAATTAATCAACTTCGCAACCATCACTGAGGACGGTAAGCCCTGGGTGCGTTATGTAATGGGAAAGGCCGACAAAGAGCTGGTCTTTCGTTTTTGCACACATCTGAAATCGAGAAAGGTTGCTCAGATCAGGAAAAACCCGAATGTACACATTTCCCTGGGAGTGTCAAACCTCGAGACCGCAAGGAACTGGCTGCAGGTTGAGGGAACAGCGGAAGTCTCAACGGATAAAGCTGAACGTGATGCGTTCTGGTTTGATGATTTGAAGAATTATTTTACCGGCCCGGATGATCCCAATTATTGCATAGTAATAACAAAGCCATCCAGAATCGAATTCGGAACTATGGGGAGTATGCCGCCTGAGGTGTGGGAACCCGGGTAAAACCGGAATATTGTGATTGACTGAAACACATCTCATATTTTTGTGCAATTTAATCCGGACAGTGTTTTACTGAGAAAATCAGAGGAATACTCATTAAATTGGTAATAATAACTGATAAATACAAATAACCGTGGAATTTCATTAAATAAAGGACTTGACGTCAAACAGAGAAACTGATATTGTTATCATATGATAACAAGGTATAATCTCAGGAGTTATTATTGGCTCATAATGCACAGATTGGATTATTTCTTGTTACCCTCAAGGAAGCAATAAGCAATGGGAACTTTGTGGTAATTCAAAGGGAGAAAAACAACGAATTCTTAGCCCTTACCGGCATGACACCTCAAGAAAGAGAGAATGTAATATTAGCCCTTCGGACAACTGACTATACGAGCGGGCCTGAAGAGGATCGTGGTAATCCTGGAGAGAAGGACATATGGAAATTCAAGAAAAAATATCTTGGTAGAGACATTTATATTAAGTTCAAACTAATACCTGTAGAGGACGGATTTTATGCAAAATGCCTGTCATTCCATAAAACAGACATCTAAAAAAGATTTCTGTCCATATTGCGAGAAGGTAACCGAAGTTTCTCTTGTTTCAAAAACCGAGACTTTACCTGTACTTGGTGAGCCTGTTGAATACGAAGCTCAGGTATACAAGTGCAGCATCTGTAATAATGAATTTGCACCATCGGAACTTGAAAAGAAAAACTTCAAGGTTGCCTATGATACATATAGAAAACGTCACAAACTTCTTACACCTGAAGAGATTAGAAAAACACGAAAGAAATACGGACTTGGTCAGCGTCTTTTCAGTCGTTTTCTTGGGTGGGGTGAGATAACCATCCACAGGTATGAATCCGGTGCCATCCAGGATGCCGCACATAATGAGGTCCTGAGTCTTTTAGAAGAACCTCGCAATGCACTTAAGGTATTGGAACTGAATAGAGCAAATCTTTCAATAGAGGAGGCTGAGAAATTAGAAAAACGAATTAAAGAACTGATCGAGCAGGAGGAGAGCGGGGGAAACCGGGCACTATTGAGAGTCCCAGGGCTCACTGATGAAGAAAGCCGGACTCCTTCGATTAAGAATGGTTTTAAACTATTTGATTTAGAGAAATTTGAAAATCTAATGCTTTATATTCTTAAAAAATCTAACGGTATCGGGAAGACAAGGCTTAACAAATTGCTATGGTACTGCGACTTTAAATATTTCAAGGAATATGGGGTTTCATTAACCGGCACTCAATATATTCACTTGCAATATGGTCCAGTCCCGAAAAAATATGACATCATTTTAGGACTCCTACAAGAATCTAACAGGGTTGAAAGTGAAGAGTTTGTTTATATGAATAACGTGGGTGAAGAATTCAGGGCCTTAACTCCCCCCGATGTCTCTTTATTCAGTAAAGAAGAGATGGAAACAATAGACCATGTATTAAAGACTCTTGGCAGTTTGAATGCAGAAGAGATAATCAAAAAGTCCCATCAGGAGGCAGGGTATAAAGAGACAAGTCGCCGGGATGTTATTCTGTATACCTATGCATTAAAGCTATCCATATAAGAAACCCTACCTTAAGTAGATAGGGGGGGTAATTGTAACATGTCAAACATTATTGCAAACAAAGACTTAATCGCTTATCATATTGCTGAGGAGGGGTTAAATGAGTGATTTGAAGCAGAGGATATTTGATGCAGCCGGGGAAATGCAGTTAATCAACTTCGCGACCATCACGGAGGACGGGAAGCCGTGGGTGCGTTATGTAATGGGAAAGGCCGACAAAGAACTGGTCTTTCGTTTTTGCACACATCTGAATTCGAGAAAGGTTGCTCAGATCAGGAAAAACCCGAATGTGCACATTTCCCTGGGAGTGTCAAACCTCGAGACCGCAAGGAACTGGCTGCAGGTTGAGGGAACAGCGGAAGTCTCAACGGATAAAGCCGAACGTGATGCGTTCTGGTTTGATGATTTGAAGAATTATTTTACGGGTCCGGATGACCCCGGTTATTGCATAGTAATAACAAAGCCGTCCAGAATTGAATTTGGAACCATGGGGAGTATGCCCCCTGAGGTGTGGGAAGAGTAAACACGGAATATTGTGATTGACTGAAACACATCTCACATTTTTGGGCAATTTAATCCGGGATGGGGAGCTTTATTTTCTTAAAGGGGAGCTCAATATATGAATCTGTCATCCCTTTGATCTCCGGATACGTACGCCTTCAGGTGTTATAACAACCAAGTTCCCTCTTAAGTCCTCTTCTTTGATGTGTTTGTAATATTTCCTGAATATTACAAGTGTTTCTTTCACCGTCCGTTTGTATATCTTAACAACAACTATCCCTCCACATCTTTCTGGTGGGAAGCGGAACATTCTTGAAAAGTCTTTGTCCATGGTTATTATCACCCGGGTGTCTTTGCAGGCCAATTGATAGACTTCATCATCAGGTATTCCGGAAAGCCCTGAATCCCTTATACTAAGCACATCATGCCCAAGACCCTTTAGATAATCAATAATAGGTTCGAAAAGGTTCTCGTCGGCAAACATCCTCACGCAGTAACCCCGGCTTCTTCATCAGCAAGAGCAGATGCATAGGCCAGACATGCCCTTATATCTTCATCGGTAATATTGGAATAGGCTCTTTTAATTCCCTGATAGTCCTCACCTGCTGCAAGAAGGTCCAGTATTATATGTACTGGAATTCTTGTCCCCTTTATACAGGGCTTGCCACTGCATATCTTCGGGTCACTAACAATCCTATCAATAAGTCTTTCCATCTAACCACCTCCCTTGTATATTAACTCTCTCGTTACTCAAAACATAACACTATGACAACCTAATTCATTCATAACCTCTTTACCGGCCCGTTACTTGGGGACTTTGCGATTACGGTTACTTTTGCAGCTCCCTGATAAAGGCAGGATCATGACACCCTGTCAACAATCCCTCTTCCACCTTCAGGCAGCTCTGTCAGGTTAACAAGCCCGGCGCAAACGGTGTCTCTTGCAGGGATGCAGGTATCGCATTTATCCTTGTCTTCCATGGTTGCCTCCAATGTCCCTGCTTTTACATTAACAGTTTATCAGAAATTGCCCTGTAAATTCATATGCGTTAGCTGCAAAGATCGCCCTGTTGTGGTTGTATCACAATATGACCCTGCCCCACCGCGAGCCCTGATAATCTATGTAGCGTTGACAACTCAAAACAGAAATAGTCCTTATGAGGTAATGCTTGCAAATCCCGGATTTCTTAAATTGAATTCAATTGCAAATGTACAAGATCTTGCTTCTTTGCCGAAAGTGCGCCTTGAACGAAGAGTTACCGAGCTACCTGATGATATTATGCATAAGATAAAAAGAGCAATCACTTTTGCACTTGATTTGTGAAGAGCAAGAGGTT
>BTTF01000088.1:0-8577 GCA_036244995.1 bacterium
CTGGCGATACCATTATTACCAATCTTTCTTTGGCAGTCTGGCTGACTGATGCTTATACAAGAAATGAATCATTTGGTCATATCAAGGTGATGGTAAGGGAGGGAGATATAAAGGCTGCCAAAAACATAAGTGGATATTATTGTTTTACTGATCTGGCTACAGGGAAATACACCGTTAGTATCGAGTCAGACCGGTATTTTCCGGAAGAGATAACCGTTGATACATATGTCCTTGACTCTATGAATCCTGTTGTTGTAATCGAACTCAAACCCAGACCTTGCTATCCGTTTCCTGATCATGCAACCCTTGTCAGAGGTCTGATCTCAAATGCAGCCCCGGTAGTTAATGCGGATGTAGAGGTGACAGGCAAGAGTATAAAATCCATAACAGATGAGCGGGGAGAATTCGTTCTTTATTTTAAGGGGATTAAGACGGAGGCTATCACCATCAAGATAAAGAAAGGTGTGGATACCAAAACTGTCCCTGCAACCATAGAGGAGGGGAAGACGATATCCCTGGGGATTATTCACTTTCCTTGATAAATAGCCAATCGTGAGATGTCACAATCTTAAACATAATTTTTAGAAAAGGAGGTTTAAAATGCCAGAGTATTTATCTCCAGGTGTATACGTAGAGGAGATCGAGATCGGTACCAGACCCATTGAAGGGGTGAGTACAAGCACGGCGGGTTTTTTGGGTGTGGCTGAAATGGGACCAACCGAGGGACTGCCTAAACTGATTACGAGCTTTTCGGACTTTCAGAGAAAGTTTGGCAGTTATATTCCCGAAAGTTACGGCCTTTACCGTTTTCTGCCTTATGCTGTGGATAACTTTTTCATAAATGGAGGAAGCCGATGTTACGTTATACGTGTTGCCCCGTCTGACGCTGTAGCGGCAAGTAATACTTCGGTCCCCACAGGGGTTAGGCTACAGCTTACAGAAGATCGCAGTAGTGGTGACACGGTATTGCGTCTTGATTCTCTGAGAGGGATTGACACCACGAGTACTATTACGCTGGAGCGCTTGCGGGCCGATGGTAGCGTAGAGGTTTCTGATATCGGTTTAACCGTAGCGTCGTATGATGGTTCCAGGAAGGAGCTAACTGTTGGAACCCCCCTGGGCAACGACTATCCAAAGAGTTCTACCCGTGTAACTGTTGTTACTTTAGCAGATGGAGCTGTTGCGGCTGCTACTACCTTGAGTGTTTCAGCTACCAGCAAGGGTGATTGGGGTGATAACATAAGAGTGCGTGCCCTTCCTGCCAGCCAGGCAAAAACGCAAATCACGGAAGTAATCGGAGACCCAACAGCATCAACCCGGTACCGGATAAAAAACAAAAACGGTTTTTACCGTGGTGCTATTATAGTATTTGATAACGGCATTAATAAGCAGTATCGTCGTGTATCGGCCCTGCAAGACGATCTCATCACGCTGTCTAGTCACCTTGCAGGAGACGCTGGTGTAGTGGATACAGACACCGTTCCTTCGCGCACTGTCGCTACCTGTGAGTTCGCGCTTAAGGTGGGCTACAAGGACCAAACGGAGAATTTCATTAACCTCTCCATGAATCCCGACACCCCCAATTATTTCATAACGGTTGTCAACAACCGTTCCAAGTATGTAACGTTGCAATCACCATACGCAACCCCAGCAGATTTTATCAGGGTAGACCCCTTTGATATGCCTGCAAATGACACACTGGCAGAGGGCAAGCTCTGGATTGCATTGTCTAACGGCAGTGACGGGACTGTTTCCGGTCTTACTGCAGCAGACTTTATGGGGGCGGATAATGGACCCGGAAAACGTTCAGGTATAGAGGCCTTTAAGGACGTTGATGAAGTAAACATCATTGCAACTCCGGGGGTTACCGATGCCAATGTTCAACTATCACTTGTGGCTCATTGCGAGAACCTTAAGGACCGGTTTGCGGTTCTGGATGTTCCGGAAAATGCCCAGAGTGTTTCAGATGTACAGGTGCATCGCAGTATATTCGATACATCCTATGCTGCCATCTACCACCCGTGGATGAAGATATACGATCCACTTGAGAATCGCGAGATGTTTATCCCACCATCAGGGTCGGTTATGGGGATATACTCCCGCAGTGACCAGGAGCGAGGAGTGCATAAAGCTCCTGCTAATGAAAAGGTTCGTGGTGTCACCGATCTTAAGTATCTAATCAGCACCAGCGAGCAGGACATCCTTAATCCCGATAATGTAAACGTAATTCGGGCTTTTCGAGGTCGTGGAATCAGAGTCTGGGGTGCTCGTACACTATCAAGTAATGCCTTATGGAAATATATTAATGTGAGAAGACTCTTCATATTTCTCGAAGAATCCATTGATGAAGGCACACAGTGGGTTGTCTTTGAGCCTAACAGCGAAAAACTCTGGGGGAGGGTCAGGGCAACTGCCACTGAATTTCTTACCAGGGTATGGAGAGACGGCGCCCTTATGGGTGTAAAGGCTGAGGAGGCATTTTTTGTAAAGTGTGACAGGACCACCATGACTCAGGATGATATTGACAACGGGAGGCTCATATGCCTTATTGGTGTTGCACCTGTAAAGCCGGCAGAATTCGTGATATTCCGTATAGCCCAGTGGGCAGGTGGGTCATCTGTTACATAGTAACCGTATTGATGAAATATGGCAAGGCATAATAAAACCAGTAAACAATTTAGGAAAAGGAGGAACTCATAATGCCAAGACCAGATCCTTACAGGCAGTTTAGATTCCGTGTTGAGATTGACGGGATCACCCAGGCTGGATTTAATGAATGCAGTTTTGCAGATACCACCACAGACCCGGTGGAGTACAGAGAGGGGGATGAACCCCCGGTTTCCCGCAAACTATCAGGATTAACCAAATACGGCAACATCACCCTTAAATGGGGTATTACCGACTCTATGGACCTCTATAATTGGAGACAGCAGGTCATAGATACCGGTGCGGAAGGTGCAAGGAAAAACATCTCTATTATCCTGATAGATGAGGGTGGGGCTGATAAAGCCAGGTGGAACATTGGAAGGGCATGGCCTACCAAATATGACCCCACGGATTTCAGTGCCAAGGGCAATGAGGTTGCCATTGAGACAATGGAGATTGTTCATGAGGGATTCAAACGTGTTTCATAAATGAAGGGAGGTAGCTATGGCATTTCAAACAGAATTTGAATTTACCTTACCCAGAGGGTATGTGAGTGAAGAGGGCAACCTCCATAAGAAAGGGACCATGCGCCTTGCCACCGCTGCTGATGAGATTGTACCCATGAAGGACCCGAGGGTACAATCGAATCCTGCATATCTGACAGTGATATTGCTTTCAAGGGTTATTACAGGACTTGGGAGTCTGGAGAGTATTAATCCAAAGGTGATCGAGAACCTCTTTGCCTCTGATCTGTCCTACCTGCAGGAGTTCTATAGAAGAATAAACGAAAACGGTACAAACAAGATAAAGACTTCTTGTCCAAAATGTGAACACCGGTTTGAGCTGGAGGTGGAGCCGCCGGGGGAATAACAGGCTACCCCCTTGACAAAGTGTATGAGGAGGTAGCCTTCATCGCATATCATTTTCATTGGTCCTTTGAAGAGATTATGAACATGGAACATAGAGAAAGGCAGAGATGGGTTGAGGAGATTTCCATAATTAACAGACAACTGAGCGGAGAAAAAGAAAAAAACATTCTTGAGGCACTTTAAGGAAGAAACCAATGACAACAGGAAAGAAGCCGGACCCCTATATATCTTTCAGATTCCGGATAGAAATCGAGGGGATTACAGTTGCACAGGTCTCGGAGGTAACAGGTCTTCAGTTGGAGACCGAAACCGAGCCTTATGAAGAGGGTGGTGTCAATGACTTTGTTCACCAATTACCTAAAAGAACGAAATATCAACATATAACCCTCAAGCGGGGTATTACGGATTTAGACGAGATGTGGAAATGGCATCAGGATGTGGTTAGTGGCAAGTTCAGACGAAAAAACGGCTCTATTATCTTGATGGATATTGCCGGCGAAGACAAGTGGCGATGGAATTTCTCGGATGCCTATCCCGTGAAGTGGACTGGGCCGGAACTCAGGGCTGACAACAATACGGTAGCTTTCGAGACCATTGAGCTTGCGCACCACGGGATCAGGAAGGGCTAAGAAGCGGCCGGGTAGCCGTTAACGGAGAAGGAATGGATAAACTCAAAATAATTACATTGTCTGATACATGCTTTCACCAGAGAGTGTTCCTTAAGTACCGAAAAGGTAAAAGGAATCCATTCTGGTTACCCTTGATGATTTTTTATAAAAACAGGGAGTCTGTTTTATTTCAAAGGATTAATACGGAGATACTGCTCCGTTTTAATCATCATGACCGGCGATCTTCCTCTGTAATTGTAAAAGGTGTTCAGGATATGAGACGACTGATTTCATGGTTCAGGGATGAAAAACCCCTTCCACAATTTATGCTGAAGCCGTTTCTTTTAAAAAGCATCCGGAGTATGAATAAGATATTGCCAAGAATTCAACAAGAAACAGCATCGGGACTCTTCCCAATCCCGCACAATCCTGCAAACACGATATCTGAGGTTTCCTTTATACAGTCTGTATTTTCCCGAGCTGGAAGGATGCTCCCTTCTCTAACGAAGGTAGTAGCTCTATCATCTTCGAGAACGCGCGCTGTTTTTTATCCACAGGCAGCCTATAATCTTTCCTTGCCCGATGGAGCAACCAATCGCCAACGCTTAAGTTCAGGCAATTTTGTGCAAATTCTAAAACCTCAAATATACACAATCCTGTCACAGGATAAATCATTGCTTAATAACAAGTCACTGTTTAACATAAACAAAAATTCATATATCAAGACTTCTCAAAATTGGACAATTAGTAATAAACCTTTCATAAAACACTATCAGTATAACCCTGGCTCAGATTTTGCCGTTCCTGTCACTTCCCGAAGAAGACCTCTCTTTAATTCAAGCGATGAACCCCGGTATCCCCTTAGAAATAAAGCTCTCTCCGGATTTTCTAATGAGATATTCTTCCGTAATCAGCGAAAGATAGAGCAGGAGTTTGAAGAGATTAAGAAAGTCATGGTTGAGACAAAAGAAGCGGTAACGGAAAGACCTATAGCTACCAGTTCTCTTAACGATACGGATATTAAAAAACACCTTGATATAAATCGTATCTCTGATCAGGTCTATCAGAATATAGAACGGAGAATCAGGATTGAAAGGGGGAGGAGGGGGATATAGATGCTGGAAAAGGCTTATTTGACCAGAAAAGACAATGCATCAGTAAAAGTTTCTTTTTTGTTCAATCCTAAAGAATTTACTGTCGAAAAGAGCAACCAGTTTGCCGAGGTGCAAATACCAGGCCTTCCCTCGTCAATATTTCAATTTGTAAGAGGGAATGCAAGGTCTGTGACTATGGACCTCTTTTTTGATTCCTATGAGGAAGGGGATGATGTGAGGAAGTATACTGACCAGATAACGGGTTGGGATGCCGGGAGCATGTTCAGCAAGCTTCCCAAGGAAAAAAAAGGCTTGATGGATATCGACTCTGACCTGCATGCCCCGCCTATCTGTATTTTCATTTGGGGGACATTTATCTTCCAATGTATCATTGAAAGGGTTACCAAGAGGTTTACGATGTTCCTCCCGGAAGGGGTCCCGGTCAGAGCAACGCTGAGTGTCACCCTTAAGGAGTATAGAGAAGTAGAAGTACAGGTTAAAGAGATCGCTCTTCAGTCGGCTGATCTCAGCAAGAGATGGGTTGTAAAGCAAGGAGACAGCCTTTGGTCAATAGCAGCCAGGGAATATGGGAATCCAAACGACTGGAGACTGATTGCTGAAGCAAATGAGATAGACAATCCCCGCATATTGAACCCGGGGCAGGAGCTTGTAATTCCACTAAAGGAGTAAGTGACTGTGGCTTTAGAGAAATTATCGTCAGAAACTTTAAACTTCTATGCCCCACGCTTTGAAATAGAGATAAAGGGGCAAAAGTTGGCTGCGGATATATCCAAGGCTATTCTTGATGTAAAAATAGAAGAGAAGATAGGTCAGATTGCAGGATTTACAATAACGCTAAACGACGAGTTTGATATGGAGGCTCAGGTGTTTAAATGGCTTGACCATCCCCTCTTCAGCGAGGGTAACAAGGTTACCGTAAAGATGGGGTATTCGAACAACATGTTTACCATGATGATTGGCAGAATTACCGGTATAGAGCCAAGTTTTTTCTCAGGCGAGACCCCGACTATTACTTTGACCGGAGAGGACCTTTCTAATGAATATATCAACAGGGGCAGCCCGGAGAGAACATTTGTTGACATGAAATACAGCGATATAGTTAAAACAATCGCTTCAGAAGCCGGCTTGCTCGCTGTTGTAGGTACAACAGGAAAGTATGAACCGGTTATTCGCAAAGACAATGATGAAAGTTACCTTGCGTTTATTAAAAGACTTAAAAATAGGGTGGGATATCAATTTCAAGTAGACGGCAGAACACTTTACTTTATCAAGCCGGAGGATGACAAGAAGGAAATCTTAACGCTTGAATTAGGAAAGGACATTATAAGTTTTCGTCCCACTATGAATACCTCACGCTTGGTTACAGAGGTAGAGGTAAGAGGAAATAATCCTGACGACCCTGATACCCCCATTGTTGGAAGGGCAACAGCAGGAAGTGAAAGGACACAGGAACCTGGAAGGAAAACAGGCAGTCAGGTAGCAGAGAAACTCTATGGAAGTGCGAAAAGGGTTATTTCCAATGTGGTTGTTACCTCGGTAGAGCAGGCAAACGAGATGGCCCAATCAGAGCTGAATAAAGCCAGCGATGGTCTGATCGAGGGGGATGGAGAGTGCATTGGGTTACCACAGCTACGAAAAGGAGTAAATATTAGACTTGAAAAGCTGGGAACTCGCTTCAGCGGAAAATATTATATAAAAGGGACAACTCACACTGTAGATAACAATGGTTATAGAACTCGATTCTCAGTCAAGAGGAATGCAGTATGAGTATTATAGACGCGTTAGGGATTGAAGACCAAAAAGGCAAAAAGACCGCTGGTGTTGCTGCCGGCATCGTTACCAACAACCAGGATCCGGATGGACTGGGAAGGGTCAAGATAAAATTCCCCTGGCTCTCCGATGACAACGAAAGCGACTGGGTGCGTATTGCTACATTCATGGCAGGTTCAGAGAGGGGAAGCTTCTTCCTGCCTGAGGTTGGAGATGAAGTGCTGGTTGCCTTTGAACATGGGGATATCAACCATCCTTATGTAATCGGAGCACTCTGGAACGGGGTGGCTACACCTCCTGAAACCAACAGTGACGGGCAAAACAACATCCGGAAGATAAGGTCTCGGAGCGGCCATGAGATCATCTTTAATGATGACGATACTGCCAAACAGGAAAAGATCGAAATCCACACCAATGCAGGCCATAAAATTGTCCTGGATGATACTGCAGGACAGGAAAAGATTGAAATCATTGACAAGACAGGCAGCAATAAGATGACGATTGATTCTGTACGGAACTCTGTAAATATCGAAAGCGCCATGCAGCTTAAGATCAAGGCAAATATAGTAGAGATAGAGGGTACGACTTCATTGACCCTTAAATCCAATGCTATTTTAAGCATTCAGGGTTTGCCTGTGAAAATTAATTAGGGGGTTGAATGGGTCAGCCGGCAGCCAGAGTAGGAGATATGACCGGTCATGGAACTCCCTTGAGCCCGGGGCCGGGGAGCGTTAATGTACTTATCGGCGGAATGCCTGCATGGAGGGCGACAGCGGACTTCCATGCATGCCCACTGGTCTCCCCCGGGCCTGTGCCACACGTGGGAGGGATCGTTGCGATGGGCAGTGTCACCGTTCTTATTAACAATCTCCCTGCTGCGCGTCAGGGTGATATGATTGTTGAAAGCGGTCCACCCAATTCCATTGTTATGGGCTGCCCGACGGTATTAATAGGTTGAGGAGAAGGAGGTTATAAATGGCTAAGGATTTTCTGGGTGTAGGGTGGAAATACCCTGTAAACGCAGATTATAACGGAAAAATTGCCATGTCCCGCTACGAAGAGGATATAAAAGAGGCTATCTGGATAATCCTGGGAACAGCTAAAGGAGAGCGTGTCATGAGGCCTGATTTCGGATGTGGAATCCATGATTTAGTCTTTGCCTCTATTAACACAGCCACTGTCACCCTGGTGGAGGATAGTGTTCGTGAGGCCCTTACTTTCTGGGAACCCAGGATTGAGTTAATCAAGGTAGAGGCATCCACAGAATATGCTGATGAAGGGAAACTGCCTGTCAGTATTGATTTCCGGGTGCGCACTACCAACAACCGGTTTAACCTCGTATATCCATTTTATTTAAAAGAGGGAAATTAGATTGATGAAAAACAGACCACCGAAAATAGATACCCGTGAGTTCAGTGAGCTGGTAAAGATGCTCAAGGAATTAGTCCCTCATTATACCCCGGTATGGACAGGTTCTGATAAAAGGGATTCAGGGGGAGCACTCCTTAAGATATTTTCTCATATAACTGACACCGTGGTCAACCGTCTCAACCAGGTGCCACACAAGAA
>BTTF01000089.1:0-8549 GCA_036244995.1 bacterium
TGAGAATAGAGTATCCCGGCGCATTTTACCATATTACATCGAGGGGTAACGAGCGAGATGATATATTCAGGAGTGCAAGGGATAGAGAGAAGTTTCTGTCATACTTGGAATCCTCTACCGAGCGATATGGAGCAGTAATACATGTCTATTGTTTGATGACCAACCATTATCATCTCTTATTAGAAACCCCATTGGGTAACCTGTCACAGATAATGCGGCATATAAACGGTGCATATACAACATACTTCAACACCAGGCGACAAAGGGATGGGCATCTATTTCAGGGAAGGTACAAGGCAATTGTAGTAGATGCTGATGAATATGCAGGAGAGCTCTCCCGTTATATTCATTTAAATCCGGGCAGGGCCGGCATGGTAGAGAGGCCGGAAGAATACCGTTGGTCAAGTTACCAATACTATATTGGTCTCAGGAAGAAACCTCGGTGGCTTGAGACGGATTTTGTTTTGCAGTATTTTGGCAAAAGGATGATCACTGTACAGAAGAGATACCGTAAATTTGTAAATGCCTTTGTTGGCAAGGAGTACGGAAGTCCATTAGAAGAGACGGTGGCTTCAAGTATTCTTGGAGGTATTGATTTTGTTGATGAAATAAAGGACAAATATCTCGACGGTAAAAAGGTTGACCGCAATCTGCCTGCCTTAGCAGAGCTAACCACCGGGCCAACGATTGAAGAAATATCCAATGAGGTAAAAGTGGTAATGCAGGAAGACACGGCACTTTCCAGGAAAGCAAGTATATATCTCTGTCACAGGTATAGCGGAAAAACACTAAAGGAGATCGGGAGTTATTTCGGCATTGGTGAGTCTGCTGTATCTCAGGCAAGCCATAGGGTTAAACTGACATTAGATAATGACAGGAAGCTCAGAAAAAAGATAAATTATATCAGCAAGAGATTAAATCTGTGAAATGTGGAGACCTGACTGCTAAGATATGCTTGTAAGATGTGCTAAGATAATATGACCCCCTAAGATAATAATGGGAGAAAAAATGAACAAGAGGGATAACCTGATTTTGAAAATTGGAATTTACCTGGCCAAAAGCCTTATTTTATAAGGGTGGGATTCCCGGTTTTAGAATATCCTGGACAGCAGTGATTTATTGATGGTCTTTTAGTAAATCTTAAAGAGAGTCCCGAATATAAGTTACATCCTCAACTTTGTGGTTTTTATGGCGGGTTAGTATGTGATAGTATAGTATATCCCGGTACTTGGCTGGGAAAACGAAAGAAAGGAGGCGATAAAGAAATCATAGTCCTTTATGGGTGAGGTAGTTGTATTATCACTTGATAACCTGAATTATGACCCCCCTTCTATGAAGGGAAGGGTTGGAGGGGTAACAATGAAAAAAAAGTTAGCAGGAAGTTTAGTGGTTGTCTTGTTCATGCTCTTAGCAGTTTACTCGCAGGCAGTATACGCAGTAGAATTTCCAGGGGTAGTGGTATCCACGGACTTTGTAGCTAAACACCTGAAAACCATCAGGAACCCTGCTCAAACCGACATAAGGCTGGTAGAGGTCAGCAAGAAAGGCTATGCTAAGGGTCACATACCAGGTGCAGTGCATATAAAATGGGGCAGTGAGGTATTTAACCCGCTGTCTGACCATATGATACTGACTTATGATGAAGTGAAGGAAGTTATGAAGAAATTAGGTGTGACCAAAAAAACGGATATAATCATCTATGCCAGCAAGATCGACCAGGCAACACGTTTTTACTGGACACTCAAGTTCTGGAAGGTCAATAACCTTCACATAATGAACGGCACAAAGAGTAAGTGGATTAAAGAAGGACGCGAAAAGACCAGAGCAGTTCCCTCTGTTTCCAAATTAAACTACAATGTGTCATATCCACCAAACACAAAGATAAGGGCCCAGCTTACACCGGATGTTTTTTATGCACTATCAACGGGCAAAAGCATTTTTATTGATTGCCGCCCCGCTGCATACTATACGGGCAAAAAATACAGTGTAAAGAAGTGGGTAAGGTCCGGCCACATTCCCGGAGCAAAAAACGTAGCATGCCCTGAAGAGACAAACAACAGGGACGGCTCATTTAAGTCCAAGGCGGAGTTAAAGGCAATATTTGCCAAGGTTGGGGTTACAGGAAATAAACCTGTCATAGCTTACTGCAACACGGGCGTAAGGTCCTCTCTTGGCTGGTTTGTGTTGTCTGAAATCCTGGGATATAAACACATATCGAACTATGATGGTTCAATGAGGGAGTATGCAAACAGGCTTGACCTCCCGATAGTACCGCCAAACATATATCCAAAATTCCCCAAATAAAAAAGATGTAACAGCAAGAGCCCATTGCACTGCAATGGGCTCTTGCCCCTTTAATACTACCTGGAAAAAGATAGAGGGGTCCTGAGCTACAGCAGCATAGTCCAGCCGGAACATCTCTCAACTCTCTATTTGGGTCCGGAGATGAATATCTTTTCGGTAAACTGAAGGATCGTATAGACAAAGAAGTGCATGCATGCACTGTTAGGTAAGAATATAATGGTTGTTAGGAAGAGATACGATTGACTCTTCACTCATTCTCGTCCCGGCTACCCCCCTATCTTTGACATTGACTGTATAAAATCCCCGCATACTCCCTGATTTATCTTATGCCCCTCCGGCTTGACAGCAACCGAGAGCCTCAAAAGCCTTTCTATCTCTTTATCCGAGGCGCCCAGACTGATGGCGCTCTTGAGGTCTATTGCGGTACCGGAAAAAAGACAGGGTCTTATCGTTCCATCGGCAGTAAGTCTCAGACGGTTACAATCTGAACAAAAATGGTGTGAAACCGCACTTATAAAACCAAGCACTCCCTCTGCACCTGCAAACCTGTAGTATCTTGCCGGTCCATACCTTCTCTGCTTCACAGCAGTGACAGGCGCTATGGTCTCTATCCTCTCTTTAATCTCCTCAACCGGGATACACTTATCCCTGGTCCACAGATTGTTTGAACCAGGCATAAATTCGATAAACCTGACATGGTATGGCGTGGTTAATGTAAGGCGGGCCAAATCCTCTACTTCATCGTCATTTACTCCCCTTATGACTACAACATTTATCTTGACAGGCCTGAGCCCTGCTGCATAGGCCCTCTCAACACCCCCCAAGGCCTGCTCCAGAGACCCTCCGCCGGTAATTTCCCTGTAACGTTCCGGTCGAATGGAATCAAGACTGACATTCACCCTGTTCAGGCCTGCCTCTTTAAGCTCGTCCGCATACCTCTCCAGGAGGAGACCGTTTGTGGTAAGACTAATATCCTCGATCCCCTCCATAGCGGCAAGCCTTTTAATCAGATACTGAACATTCTTTCTGGCAAGGGGCTCGCCGCCTGTAAGCCGAATTTTTCTTACGCCCAAGCCAGCTGCAATAGAGATAATCCTTGTTATCTCCTCGTAGGACAGGATATCCTTGTAGACTACAGGATCGCTATCACGGGGCATACAGTAGAGGCACCTGAGGTTGCATCTGTCAGTGACAGACACCCTCATATAGTCGATGACCCTGTGATATCGATCCGACAAGCTCATTTCCTGCCCCTCATGGGGTCTTCTTCTGTTGAGCATTTTTGCTGAGTGCCTGCAATTTCTTTTCAGCAAGCTTTGCCTCTTTTGACTTAGGAAACCTCTCCTTCAGTGTCGAGAGGATAACTTTTGTAGTATTTTTGTCGCCTAATTCCTGAAATGAATACGCCTGCTTCAACATTGCCCCGGGGACTTTATCACTCTTTGGGAACTTCCTTATCAGGGTTTCGTAGGCAAGGATGGCATCCTCATAAACTCCCTCCTTGTAAAACGACTCGGCAATCCAGAACTGCGCATTGTCCGAGAGGTCTGAATCAGGGTATCTCCTGAGAAAATCCTCAAACTGTTTTCTTGCTTTCTTGTATTTCCCGTCACGGAATGTCTTTAAGGCCTGCCGGTAAACACCTTCTTCAGTAACAACAGGCGCTTTTTTCTCCACTGCTTTCTTCTCAACAAGCGGCCCCTTTGACAGGGCATCAAACTTTTTCTCCAGCACCTGCACCCTTGCCATCAATTGCTTAACCTCTCCTGCCATCTCCTCGACCCTGGACTTCAGCTCTGTCATCTCAGCCTTGTTACCTGACAGGGCCGTCTCCACAGCATAGTTCTTCTCATCAAACTTGCCCTGCAAAAGCTGTAAATCCCTGTTCAACCCGGTTAGCTGATCATAAAGCATCTCCTGACTGTTTCTTATAGCCTCAAGGCTCTCTTTGGTCACTACCTTTGCGGTCTTCCCCTCAAGACTGCCAACCCCCTCCTTGAGTCCTGTAACCGTCCGTTTCTGGGCATAAACCTCCCGCTTAAGCTGGTTCACATCACTGCGGAGAGATTCAAAATTACCGGCGCTTATGCATCCGGAAAAGAGAAGGACCACGCCGCAGAGCTTAAGGATGGCAGCACTGCGCAAAGCCGGGCAGAGCCGCTTAATCAACCTACCCCCTGCATGAAACCCCCTGCTCATTTACCTGCCTCCTGTTTTAATACTACAAAGTGTGCCCTCCTGTTTTTTGACCAGCAAGCCTCGGTGCTTTCAGTACAGAGCGGTTTCTCCTCGCCGTAACTGACGGTCTGCAACCTGTCTGCAGAAACACCCAGGGTTATAAGGTAATCCTTTGTTGACTTTGCCCTTCTGTCGCCAAGTCCGAGGTTGTATTCACTTGTACCCCTTTCATCGCAATGTCCTTCTATCACCAACCTTGTATCAGGGTTTTCGAGCATCCAGTCGGCAATTGCACGAAGTACCGGTTTGTCCTCATCCTTAACGTCATATCTGTCAAAATCAAAATGTATATCCCTTAAAACATTCTTCTTCTCTTCTTCAGAGACCTTCATCGGCACAGGGGCTTCCTTGATTTCCGTGGTCTCAATATTTGAGATATCCTGCTCCCCCGCAATGGCGGGCGTCTCCTCCCGGGGCTGCTCTGCCTTTACTTTCTCTGAAGGAATCGCCTTCCCCAGCTCTGATGTGGTAACCTTTCTCTGCGCACAGGAAAAAGTCAGCCCGACAACCAACAACAAAAACAAAAACCTCCTCATAATCATCCTCCTAAAAGATTTTTTTTGGCGACCATCTTGGACCAAAGGCCCTCATGTCTTTAGCAGTAATCCTCTTCTGTGCCTCTCCATTTGCCCTCATAACATATACGCCCTTCCTGCCGTCACGGTCAGAGGTAAAGGTGATAAACCTGCCGTCCGGAGAAAATGACGGTTCCTCATTATTGCCCCTCTCTGTAAGCTGCAAGGGATCTGCACCATCGGGGGAGACAATAAATATCTGGTTTTTTCCATAAATACGACCGCTGTATGCAATCCTGTCCCCCCTGGGTGACCATACCGGAGAGGTGTTATAGTTGCCAGTGAAAGTAACCCTTCTTACATCACTTCCGTTAATGTTCATAATATAAACCTGGGGAGACCCTCCGTGGTCGGAAACAAAGGCAACCTTCTTTCCATCAGGCGAAACAGAGGGTGAAACCTCTATCCCCCTCCACCGGGTCAACCTCTTTTGCCTTGAAGTCCTGAGGTCAAACAGGTAAATATCCGGGGTTCCGGCCTTTGATGAAGAGAAGAGGAAACCACTGCCATCCGGCAAGAAATCACCGGCAATATTGGTCCCCCTGGACCGCACGAGGAGTCTCTCCTTCTTCTCCTTAAAGTCCAGAAGGAAAATAAACCATTGCCTGCCCCTTGCAGCAGAATATATGAGCCTCTTGCCATCACGGGACCAGTGAGGCGCAAGTATCAGGTCACCACCCACGCCTGTATTTATTAACCTCTTGCCATCCCAATCCGCTATATAAATGTTCTTCTTCCCGCCCTTTTCTCCAATAAAGGCGATCCTGGACCTGAAGACCCCGTCCTCACCTGTTACAGCCTTATAAATATCATTTGAGATCGCATGAGCAAGTGGTCTGAGTTGCTTTCTGACCGCCCGGTACTCTTTCTGAAAAACCTTCTTCCCCTCAACCACATCATAAAGATAGATTGTTGCCGATACCTGATCACCCTCGGTGGTCACAGAGCCCTTAACCACGATTTCAACACCAAGGGGAGACCAGTTCCGAGGGTCAAAAACAGGCAGGGAAGTCTCGATGTATGCATCCCTGTCAACATATGAAAACACACCGGAAAACTGCAGGTCATCCTTTATAATGCCTGAAATCTCAGCACCTGCAGGCGCCCCTGAAAGCTCGTAAATTGCAATCGGAATCTGCCTGAAGCCCGGAGAAGTGATGTCGATATAGACCCTTGCCTCTGCCGTGGCATGCATAAAAACAGGCAGAAGGCAGAAGGCCGCAAGCAATATAACGAGCAACAGCCTGCTGCATACCGCATACCGTCTGCTCCTTACTGCATTCATGGGGTAAACCTGACTGCAATTTCCAGCGTATAGGGAGGTGGCGGAAGAGGCGATGCCTTGGAGATAGCCCTTAACACAGAACGGTCAAAAAGGGTATTCCCTGATGACTTCTTTATCCCCTGTATTTTC
Organism: bacterium; assembly: GCA_036244995.1. GTDB lineage: Bacteria > Nitrospirota > Thermodesulfovibrionia > Thermodesulfovibrionales > JdFR-85 > BMS3Bbin07. Next base: position 6,532 of record BTTF01000089.1, read on the forward strand.
ACCCTGCCATTCTTGTAAACCTTTATATCAACCACTGTCTCAAGCCCCTGCCCTGTCCTGAACTCCGGGAAGACCCATTCACTCCAGACCCTCTCCTTCACAAGCGAATAGTAACCTGCAAGTAAAGACTCTCCTCCTGGATTGCCCTCAGATGTGACTGTCTTTTCGTTTGCAGGCGGTTGAACTTCTTTTGCCTTTTGTTCTTTTTTGACCGACAATACGGTTTTTCTGAGTGCAACAATCTCCTTGATCCGTTTCTTTGCCCTTATGGCAGCAATTCTCTCCTTAAGTGTCACGCCATCAGAAGGCGGGAACGCTTTCTTTACCGGCACTGCCTTCTTCGCCACCCTGGCAGGCCGGCTTTTCCTGACAGTCCTATGCTTTGTCTTTATCTCAACCTTTACCTTTTTTCCTGTCCTGACTTTACTGACCGTGGCCTTTGTTTTTTTTGTTGTAACCTTTGCAGGACTTACAATCCTGACCATATATGGGGAGGGAAGGGTAACAAGGGACGTCTTTTTTATTACCAGCAAGGCCGTAAGGAAAACAAGGGCATGCAGGATGAGTGACAGGACGGCCGTCTCTTTCAGGGAAGGCTCTCTCATCTGACCCTTGCCAGCGGCTCTGTTATCAAGCCGACTTTTTCGATTCCGGCATCCTTTATCTCGGCCATCACCTTTATAACCTTCCCGTAAGGAACCCGCCTGTCTGCCTTGAGGTAGAGGGTAGGATTCAGCTTGCTGATGGCCTTCAGCCTTCTCCTCATCTCCTGGATTGACACTACCTTGTTATTTAAATAAATCTTACCGTTCTTCTTGACCGTAACCGTTATCCTTTCCTGGGCCGGCAGCGCCTTTCCCCTGGCCTTTGGAAGGTCCACATCAAGCCCCTGCTTCATAAGCGGAGCCGTCACCATAAAGATGATCAAAAGGACAAGCATTACATCCACAAAGGGCGTGACATTTATCTCGCTCATCACCCTCCGGTTCCTGTTTCGCTTCAGTTCACTTCGCATTCAGATCACATATGTCCTGTCATTTAGAGTTTTACAGATAATTATAACATTTTTATCTTTTTATGGTAGTAGCCGGAAAGCCCTTGTTCCTGACCGAAAAAGGCGGGACAGAAAAAAACGGCGGATTGACAGAACAGTTTAATTCTTAGTATTCTATAAGACTTTAGGGCAGGGCCGCTAGCTCAGTCGGAAGAGCACCGCCCTTTTAAGGCGGGTGTGCCGGGTTCGAACCCCGGGCGGCTCACCAGCAACAATCATCAGTTATTAATTGTATATAAAGTCCCCATCGTCTAGCTTGGCCTAGGACATCGCCCTTTCAAGGCGGTAACACGGGTTCGAATCCCGTTGGGGACGCCAAAAAAACCCCTCAAATCAGTTCCTTACGCTGGAAACCGCCAATCTGCCAATAGTTAAAACCAATCAACCGATTCATAAAACAAATGGTTTGTGATACAATAAATTTGTCGGAGAATTTTATTAAGGAGTTCTTAAAAAGTGAGCCAATATACTGTTTTCCCAAATGCACCAATTACAGAGGCTCTTTTAGATATTCGTGTTGAGCTACCAAAGAAAATTGCCCTTTCAAACTTGGAATCATTCCATGATCATATCAAGCAAGGGTTTCCCGAGAAGCAAGAAAGGATATCAGTTAAAGCCGGCATTAAACTATCACCAGAAGGTGCTGCGGTAGAGGTTCCTGCGCATGGGCCAGATGGATAGCTTTTTCGATCACCAACAGAAAAGAAAATTGTTCAGGTAAGGTTGGATGGATTTACTTTCAATAAATTGAGCCCTTATGAAAACTGGGAGACATTCCGTTCAGAAGCTTATACATTATGGAATCTCTACTTTGAAATGACCAACCCTGTTAAGATAACTCGAATTGCTTCAAGATATATAAATCGTATAGAGATCCCTTTACCCATGAGAGATTTTAAAGAATACATTTTAACAATTCCGGAGATTGCACCCAAACTACCTCAAGCATTAGCTCATTTCTTTA
>BTTF01000090.1:0-8349 GCA_036244995.1 bacterium
GCTTTGAAATCTGCTAAAGAGATATAATCTCACCTTCCATTTTATCTATATCAACCACTGCAACTGTTGCCTTGCCATAGAGCCAGTGACCTGCCTCTCCCGGGTTTACCATCAATGTATTGTTAATCTTTTCAATCTCTGCAACGTGTGTATGACCATAAACTATCAGGTCAAAGTGTCCACTTGCAGCAAGGTCATCAACAAGATCAGGCTCATGCGTCACCACTATCCTCTTCTCGGAAAATGTGAACTTGTGCGGCTGACGGTGGATCCTGCCCCTTGAACGGTCCCTGAGCAGGAGCCTGTCACCGTCGTTATTTCCGTAAATACCGACAAAGTCCACCTTCAGCTTTTCGAATGGTTTTAAGGAAAAGGGGGATGTAAAATCCCCGGCATGAATAACAAGGGCAACCCCTCTTTCATTAAAGACAGCTACAGCCTGCTCTATCCTGTCTACGTTATCATGGGTATCAGATATCAGTCCGACTAACATAAATCCTCCTTGTTGAAGCCATCATTTTATGAACCTTAAAATAATGAATCCTCCAATTAAAATAGCGGTAAATCCATATGTAAGAAGGTTAAAATACCTGTCAATGAAATTTCTGATATGTTTGCCGAAAAGATATATTAATCCGCCGACAAGAAAAAACCTTGCACCTCTGCTCAGAAACGAAACCACCATAAAGACCCAAAAATCCACCTGAAAAAAGCCTGCAGAGATGGTGAACACCTTATACGGGATCGGGGTAAACCCGGCTATTGCAATCGCCCATGCCTCATAGTTCTGGAAATAGGTCCGGACCATCTCGAATGTTTCCTTACTCACATAATGAAAGAGAATTTCCTGGCCAACGGACCAGAACTTCATCCCTATAAAAAAACCAAGGGCGCCACCGGTAACGGAACCGACCGTACAGACTGCTGCGTAGTAAAAGGCCCTTTTGCGTAATGAAAGGCTCAGGGCAATCAGGAGCACATCAGGGGGGACAGGGAAAAAGGATGATTCGGCTACGGCAAGCAGAAAAAGGGCTGGAATACCATATGGTGTCTCTGCCCAGTGTAAAACCCAGTCATAAAGCCTCCTCACTATCTTCACAATATTAATAATAAACAAAATGAATTAGAATTACAAATATCACTCACCCTTTCCCCCTTCATATTGACTCTGAAAAAAGATAAATGCTAATTTAGTGCATTGCTCTCTGCATCAGACGATGCTATCAGCTTCTTTAAAGGGAGGACAAAAATGAACGGCAGTCCGCTTTTAATGCTTCAGAAATACGGCCAGAGTTTCTGGTATGACAATATCAGCAGGGGGATACTGAAATCCGGGGAGCTGAAGAGGATGATAGAGGAAGAAGGGCTCAGGGGCCTAACTTCAAACCCCACAATATTTCATAAATCCATCCAGTCCGGTAATGACTATGATGAACAGCTCCATCAACTGCTCAGCAAGGAGGCCTCGGAGAAGGATATATTTTATGCCCTTGCAATACGGGATATCGTTGAGGCCTGCGAACTGCTTATGCCTGTTTATGAGGAGAGCAACGGATTGGACGGATATGTGAGCATGGAGGTTGACCCTCATCTTGCTTATGATACTGAAGGGACCATTACGGAGGCAACCGAACTCGCTGAAAGGATAGGAAAGCCGAATCTCATGGTAAAGGTCCCCGCCACCAGGGAAGGCCTTCCTGCTGTTGAAGAACTCCTGTACCGTGGTTATAACATCAATGTCACACTCCTCTTCTCTACAAAACGGTATGAAGAGGTTATAGACGTTTATATGAAAGGGTTAGAGAGAAGGGTCTCGGAAGGCAAGGCTATTGACAGGATTGCCTCTGTTGCAAGTTTCTTTGTAAGCAGGGTGGATACCCTTACGGATAAACTCCTTGAGGAAAAACTGAATATGGCAAGGGATGATGACGAAAAAGAGCAAATAAAGTCCCTTATGGGCAGGGCGGCCGTTGCAAACGCAAAGGTAGCCTATCAGGTCTTTAAGGATGCCTTTTCTTCACAGAGATTTTTTGTCCTGATGGAAAAAGGGGCAAGGATTCAGAGATTGCTCTGGGGTAGTACAAGCACAAAGAATCCGGTATACCGTGATGTCCTGTATGTTGAAGAACTTATAGGCCCCGGTACGGTCAATACAATGCCCGATGCCACCTGGAGGGCTTTTAAAGACCATGGAAAGGTTGGGCGAACTATTGACACGGATATTGAAGCTGTGATAGCAACCCTTCAGTCAATAGACGAACAGGGAATCATCATTGCCCGGGTTACAAAGGAACTCGAGGATGAAGGGGTGAGGCTCTTTACCGAATCCTTTGATGCACTGCTTAACCTGATCGCCGCGAAAAAGAGGACAGGGACCAGTTAACCTTGAAACTACTATGAGAACCTGGATTTTAATCATACCTTTTACCCTCTTCCTCCTCATCTCCTGTGCAACGCCGTCATGGCAGACGAGACAGAATGAGGCAGAGGCTCATTTTAAACTCGCCATTTCTCACCTGGAAAGAGGTCAGATGCAGGCAGCCTTTGTAGAGTTACAGAAGAGCGTAGAACTTAATCCAGGGAATAAAAGGGTACATAATGCCCTTGGTACCGTATACCGTTATTTCGGCAATACGAAAAAAGCTGAAGAGGCTTTTAAGACGGCAATCAGTATAGATCCGCAATACTCGGAGGCATATAATAACCTCGGTGTGGTCTACATGAAGACCAGGCAATGGGACAAGGCTATCAAGGCATTCCGGAAGGCCCTGGATAACCTGTTGTATCCTACACCGGAAACGGCCTTTACCAATCTTGGGAAAGTTTATTACAGGAAAGGTGAGCTTGACAAATCGATACGAGCGTACAAAAAAGCCATCAATCGGGCACCGGGCTATAATGCCCCTTATTATGGATTAGCACTCTGCTACAATGCCCTGGCCAGATATGGTGATGCCTCTGAGGCACTTACCGAGGCCATAAAACTTGATTTCGTTTTTAAAGGAGACAGGGAGAAGGCAGAAAAAGAGCTGATCAGACAGAAACTGAAGGTTGTTGATATGGATGAGGAACAGGATTATATCAACCTGCTCGAAATTCTCCATTACTGAAAAAAGATGGAAACAAATGAGTATGTGGAGCGACTTTACCTTGAGGCCGCAAAGGCCATGAGAAACGCAATTGTGCCATATTCCGGGTTCAGAGTTGGGGCAGCGCTGCTCACCACTGAGCACAAGATATATACCGGCTGCAACATGGAAAACCCCTCCCTTATGCTGAGCGAGTGTGCCGAAAAGGTGGCCATACTTAAAGCCGTATCTGATGGTGTGAAGGACGTCCGGGCAATCATGATCGTCTCAGGCATGGAGGGTTATTGTTACCCCTGCGGTTCCTGCAGACAGATAATTTACGAATTTGCAACAGATGCCGAAATATTTATAGCAGGCAAAAAAGGTATAAGGAAATATTCAATAGAGGAGCTTCTGCCCCATGCCTTTAAGGCATAAGATGATAAGAGATAAAAGAAAGATGGACGTGCCAGCCGGTTATCGGTTATCGGTTACCGCTGCAGGCATTAAATATAAGGACCGGACTGATATGGCCCTGATATATTCCGAAAGTGAGGCCGTTGTTGCAGGCACATTTACATCAAACAGGGTGAAGGCAGCCCCTGTTGTTCTGGATATAAAAAAGGTAAGGTCAGGAACCGGAAGGGCCATTGTTATAAACGCCGGAAACGCCAATGCCTGCACAGGGCAGAGGGGAATGAGAGATGCAGGGACCATGTGCAGGGAGATTTCAAAAAGACTTGGCATACCTGAGAAGCATGTACTCGTCGCATCTACAGGTATTATCGGTACCCCCCTGCCCATGGAGAGCGTGCAGAGGGGGCTGGAAGACCTTTCAGGGGAGACTGCCGGGGCCGGCCTGGAAGACGTTGCAAGGGCAATAATGACAACAGACAAATTCCCGAAGGTCAGCTCAAGGAAGATTAAAATCGGTAGAACCGATGCCATGCTGTCGGGTGTAGCCAAGGGGGCCGGCATGATCTCTCCGGATATGGCCACAATGCTCTGCTTCCTGCTGACAGACCTGGCGATTGAGAAAAAAGCCCTCAAACGTGCGTTGAAAGAAGCAACGGAGAGGACCTTTAATCTGATAACCGTTGATGGTGATATGAGTACGAATGATACAGTCCTGATAATGGCTAACGGCACAGCCGGGAACAGCCCGTTGACGGAAGACTCTCCAGGTTATAAAAAATTCAGGAGAGCACTCTTTGAGCTTGCGGATGAATTTTCGCGGATGATTGTTCGGGATGGTGAGGGAGCAACCAGACTGATTATTATAAAGCTGCGTGGTGCAAGGAATTATCAGGATGCAAAAAGAGCGGCATTTTCCGTTGCAAAGTCTCCACTGGTAAAGACCGCCATCTATGGCAGGGATGCCAACTGGGGCAGAATCATGGCCGCCCTTGGGTATTCCGGGGCATTTATCAGGGAGGACTCTGTTGATATATCAATCAACGGGATAAAGCTCGTCAGAGGCGGGCTGGGAACAGGAAAGGACGTGGCTGCCTCAGAAGCTTTGAGGCACAATAATGAGGTTACCATTGACATCAATCTCAACATCGGAACCGGGGCGGAAAGGGTATATACGTGTGACCTTACCGAGGAATATTTAAGGATCAATGCAGCATACCGGACATAAGAGGTCAGGTTTGGTCGGAGCCCCGATCTTTTAATCTCCAAATTGAAAGACAGATTCCCCCTGAAGATACTTGACTGCATAGATAGTTAAGCCTCCATTTTGTTATAATAAAGACTAAACCTCCGGCAGAATGCAGGAATAAACAAAGAGACAAGGACTCAAAATAGCCGGCAAGCAGACTGACCGACAAAGGTTGTGATGAATCTATTTCATCCCGGTGTCTCCGGTTAATATAGAATTTTTAGACTGTTAAAACACTACATTCAGGAAATAATGGAGGAAATATGCGCCCAGTTATGAAGGCATTACTCCCGGCAGCAGGACTTGGAACAAGGTTCTTACCGGCCACAAAGGCATCTCCCAAGGAAATGCTTCCTATTGTGGACAAACCGATGATACAGTATGCTGTAGAAGAGGCGCAGGCGTGCGGCATAAATGAGTTCATAATTGTCACCGGCAGACACAAGAGGAGTATTGAGGACCACTTTGACACTGTGTATGAACTTGAAGAAGACCTGAAGCAAAAGGGCAAGAAGAAACTCCTGGAGATGATAAACAGGCTAAGTAACGTTGACTTTGCATATATACGCCAGGGTAGGCCTCTCGGTCTCGGGCACGCCATACTCAGGGCAAAACCTTTTGTGAAGAATGAACCTGTTGCCGTGCTTCTGAGTGACGACATTATAGACCCTCAGGAACCATTACTAAAGACCATGATAAACCTCTATGAAGAACTTGACTGCCCAATTGTGGCGCTTGAAGAGGTACCAAGGGAAGACATACACAGATACGGAGTTATCGAAGGGACGGTGGAGGGTAAAGACCTTTACAGGATAACGAACTTTGTTGAAAAACCAAGACCTGAAGACGCGCCAAGCAATCTCGCTATAATAGGCAGATACATCCTTACCCCTGATATTTTCAAGATACTGGAAACCATGAAGCCGGGCAGGGGGGGAGAATATCAGCTCACCGACGCCCTGCAGATACTCCTTAAGAAAAGGTCTGTCTACGGTTATGTCTTCAGAGGTAAAAGATATGACGCCGGTGACAAGTTCGGATTCCTGAAGGCAACTGTCGATCTTGCATTGAAGAGCTCTAATGTTGCTGAAAAGTTCAGGGAATATATTCTTCACGTTGCAGAGAAGATAAGAAAAGAAGACAAGCAAAAGTAAATTACCATGGAATATCTCCTTAAAGAGGTTTTCTATTTAAAGACCGATACCAGGAAGGATTATCCTCCTGTAGATATATATGAAAGAAAAGATGCTGTTATCTTTGTTATAGACCTGCCTGGTATAGAAACAGACGATGTACTGATTAAGGTTTATCATGATTTACTTATAATTGAAGGAATGAAAAGAGAACCCGTTAGTGAAAGGTGCGGTATATATATCTGCATGGAGAGAGAATTCGATAGTTTCAGGAGAGTTCTCCCCATACCGGTCCCGGTTAATCCGGCTGACGGCAGGGCTACTTATTGTGACGGTGTACTTACAGTGACTCTGCCTAAACCGAAAGACAGGGTTTATAAAATAAAAATAGAAAAGGAGTAATCATGGTTGATCCGATAAAAGATGAAAAAGAGATCGAAGTTCCCGATACCTTACCCGTTCTGCCTGTGAGGGATATTGTTGTCTTTCCTTACATGATAATCCCCCTCTTCGTAGGAAGAGAGATGTCCATCAAGTCTATTGACCACTCTCTTAATACAAACAGGATGGTACTGCTTCTGACCCAGAAGGACCTGAGTGTTGAAAACCCCTTACCTGAGGACCTTCACAGGGCAGGAACCGTCGGGCTTATAATGAGAATGCTCAAACTCCCTGACGGCAGGGTAAAGATACTTGTCCAGGGGCTCTCAAAGGCCAGGGTGCTGGATATGGATGTTAAGGACAATTATTTAGAGGCCACGATCGAAAAGATTGAGGATACAAAACCCGCTGAAATGACCATAGAGATAGAGGCACTGATGAGGACGGTCAAGGAGCAGCTTGACAAGTCGGTCTCTCTGGGCAAGACCATACTGCCTGATATCATGGTGGTAATCGAAAACCTCGATGATCCTGGAAGGCTTGCCGACCTTGTGGCATCAAATCTCGGGTTGAAGACCGAGCAGGCCCAGGAAATCCTTGAGATATCGGACCCGGCACCGAGACTTAAACGGGTCAGTGAGATATTGGGCAGGGAGATAGAACTCCTCCTTGTACAGCAGAAGATTCAGACCGAGGCCAGGGGGGAGATAGACAAGACCCAGCGAGAGTATTTTCTCAGGGAACAGCTAAAGGCAATACAGCGGGAACTGGGCGAGATAGACGAGAGGGCGGAAGAGATAAACGAGTTCAGGAAGAAGATAGAAGAGGCCAGGATGCCTGAAAAGGTACTGAAAGAGGCCGAGAAACAGCTCAAGAGGCTTGAGAAGATGCACCCCGACAGTGCAGAGGCAGCCACAGTCAGGACTTATCTTGACTGGCTCGTTGAAGTACCCTGGAGCAAATCAACAAAGGATATCCTGGACATCATGGCGGCAAAAAAGGTTCTTGATGAAGATCATTATGACCTTGAAAAGGTAAAGGAACGTATTCTTGAGTATCTGAGCGTGAGGAAGCTGAAGGCAAAGATGAAGGGACCTATCCTCTGCTTTATCGGTCCGCCTGGAGTTGGAAAGACCTCTCTCGGTCGTTCAATAGCAAGAAGCCTCGGCAGGGAATTCGTAAGGATGTCCCTCGGTGGTGTAAGGGACGAGGCTGAGATCAGGGGACACAGGCGCACCTATGTAGGGGCACTTCCCGGACGGATTATACAGGGAATCAAACAGGCCGGAACCAATAATCCTGTGTTTATGCTTGATGAGGTCGACAAGATAGGAACGGATTTCCGTGGAGATCCTTCATCGGCACTGCTTGAGGTTCTGGACCCTGAACAGAATAATTCCTTTGTGGATCACTATCTCGGTGTTCCCTTTGACCTCTCAAACGTTATGTTTATAACTACGGGGAACATGATGGATACCATCCCGGGTCCTTTAAGAGACAGGATGGAGATTATTTATCTGAGTGGTTATACGGAAGAGGAGAAACTGGGGATTGCCATAAACTACCTCATCCCCAAGCAGCTCGAGGAACACGGCATTACTGAACAGATATTGAATGTCACGGATTCAGGGCTCAGGCTCCTGATCTCCCAGTACACGCGTGAGGCAGGGGTGAGAAACCTTGAGAGGGAGATCGCAAATCTCTGCAGGAAGGTAGCCAAACAGATTGCCGAGGGCAAGAAGAAGAAGTTTATCATAACAGCAAGAAACCTTCATAAATTCCTCGGAGCGCCAAAGTACCTTCCAGAGGAGGAGATGGAAAAAGACGAGATCGGTGTATCCACAGGCCTTGCATGGACAGAATCCGGTGGTGACATAATCTATGTTGAGGCAACAACGATGAAGGGCAGGAGCCATCTGACTCTCACCGGTCAGTTAGGCGATGTAATGAAGGAATCCGCCCATGCCGCCCTGAGTTATATCCGTTCACGGGCAAAAACATTAGGAATAAAGGAGGACGTCTTCTCAAAGACCGACATCCATATCCATGTACCTGCCGGAGCAATCCCGAAGGACGGTCCTTCTGCCGGTATCACGATGGCAGT
>BTTF01000091.1:0-8261 GCA_036244995.1 bacterium
AGTCAGAATGAAAAGAGAAAAAGTTAAACAGTTTCAAGATTTGATAGTATGGCAAAAAGCGTATCAATTAGAAGAAATTACGTAATTTGTTAGAGGTATATATTCCAAATCAATTCTGGATTCTGGCTACTGACTTCTTCACCGGGTATCTTGGATGCCCGGTGAACTATTACTATTGCGCATAAAGACAAGGATGATGGAAAATATCAATCCCTCAAAGATACTCAGCCCTCCAAAGGAACTCCCGGGGGCTGTTACCCTGGACCTTAACGGCCTGGTCAGGAAGGCCGTTTCACTGTTGGAGTATCAGATGAGGGCCAGGGATATTCCTGTTTCCGTAAGCTTGGACAAGGATCCACTGTTCATAAAAGGTGACTTCCATCTTTTATCGCAGGCCCTGCTCCATATGCTCCTGGGTATCATAAAGTCCTTTGAGGCATATGATGGAGAGAAACAGGTTATGGTCTCAACCGTCAAACATGAGGGAAAGGCTGTATTAAAGCTCAGTGACTCCATTCTTGACTCCTCAGACGAAATGGTCGATATTTTTAAATCACACGATATTCCCGGAAAGATGAGGGGCCTCGGTACACCCCTTGCCCACAGGATTATCAAAATTCACGGGGGAGTGATGGATTTAAAGCTCTCAAGCAAGGGCAGAAGTTTTTGTATCGAACTCCCGTTATTAAAAACCTGTTATCCCGGAAAGGGGAACGGGTCATTGAGTATCCTCGTTGTTGATGACGATGCAATTGTTGTTGATGTGTTCAGAGAGTTTCTGGAACTCCTGGGGCATAAAGCTACGGTTATGTGTTCACCTCTTAAGGCACTTGAACTGCTGGTTAGGGAAAAGTTTGATTTTGTGCTTGTTGATTTCAGGATGCCGGAAATGAACGGGTTAACCTTTATACAAAAGGCAGAGGAATTTATTGATAAGAACAGACTTTGGCTGCTGACCGGTGATATTCTTTCATTTGAAGTGGAGTTGCTGAAGAAGAAAGGCAATATAAGAATACTTGAAAAACCTGTAAGCATGGGAAGGTTCAAGGCCCTGTTTGACAATTTACCGGAAGATGACTGTTGAGAGATATTCAAAGAGACATCAGCAGCCTGAAGACCCTTTCAACCATCCCCGTTGTAATGAAACGGCTTTTGGAGAGCATCAATGATGAAAACTCATCATTTGTTGATCTGTCCGAAATAATTCAACATGACCAGAGCCTTTCCGAGCGGGTGGTTGCAATAGCCAATGCCCCGTACTTCTGGCATTCGGGTTTGATAAATAACCTTGAACAGGCAACCTTGCTCCTGGGTTATGACCTTGTCAGAAGTATAGTTATCAGCATATCCGTCTTCGATTTCCTTGGCAAGGACGAGGCAAAGAGGATGAGGAAACTCTGGGCCCATAGCTATGAAGTCGGCCTCATCGCCGGGCTCCTTTGCGATAAGGTGCCTGTTACTGCGGGTGGTGTATGCTTCCTCGGTGGACTTTTGCATGATATCGGAAGGGTTATTTTTTATAGTCTTTATGCCCCTGAATACAGGGCTATAATGTTTGATAGAGCGGTTACCGAAAAAGAAACAGGGCTCTTTGATGCTGACCACAGCGCTGCCGGGGGCTGGTTTCTGGAGTATTCCCTCTTTCCTGAGGAAATAATCTTCGCAGTGAGATACCACCATAGCCTGAAGGGATGTGAACGACACAAAGGGATAGTCGTCACTGTGCATCTTGCCGAGGCGCTCTCATCTGTTCTTACTCCAAGAAATGAGGCTGACGGTGTCTGGAACGAGGACAAGGAAAGCCTTTTTTACAGGAACGGTCTCAAAAAAGAGGACATAGAAGCCATTGGATCAATAGTCAGACAAGAAACCCCGTTTATTGACAACTTCTTCGAGATGTAACAGGGCCTGCCAATTATTGCATAGTTTCTTAATTAACAATTCTATTGACATTTTAACTCTCCGGAAGTATAATTAAAGCATGACCCTGAGAGAAGGGCCGTCCTTAATGTGGCGAAGGATGCTCTTACAGGATAGTCAAGGTGTTTCCCGATCAAATAAAATTGTTAAGGAGGCAGAAATGTCTGAAGAAAAAAAGAAGAAGAAAAGGATGGCAATAATTGCCAGTAAAGGAACAATGGATATGGCCTATCCACCGCTTATACTCGCTTCAACCGCAGCGGCAATGGATGTTGAAACAGCGATATTCTTTACGCTCTATGGTGTGGAGATAGTGAACAGGAAGAAAAATCACAAGCTCCAGGTGGCCCCTATAGCAAACCCTGCAATGCCTTCACCGATACCTGTGCCTAATATACTTGGCATATTGCCCGGCATGACCTCAATTGGAACAACCATGATGAAGGGAATGATAAAGAAGATTAACTGGCCAAAGATTCCTGAACTTATTGATGCGTGCAAGGATGGCGGGGTCAGGATGATAGCCTGTGCCCCCACGCTTGAGATGACAGGGGTGAGTAAGGACGATCTTGTTGAGGGTGTTGAAGTCGCCGGGGCTGCCGAGTTTTTAGACTTTGCCCTTGATGCGGATATAACGCTGTTTATATAGGGTTACCTTGCAGAAATAGTTTCTTCCTGCAGGGATGGAGTTATCCCCCCTCCAACTCCTTGCATTGCAGGCCCCCCGCTGAGGGGGCCATTTTTTTAATCTCCGGTCATTCACCGTAAGCGCCCTGTGGCCCTTAAGCAGTCCCTGGAATAGATTGTTACGACAAAACTCATTCTTGTCCTTTTGACTCCTTTATTATGCGATCCACATCCTCTCTGTCCAGAACTTCATCTTTTATAAGCGCCTCTGCTAAATTATCAAGGACATGCCTGTTATTGCCCAATATTTCCTCAGCCCTTGATTCCGCATCAGTTATGAACCTCCGTATCTCCTGGTCCATAAGCCATGCCATCTCCTCACTGTAGTGTTTGGGCTGAGCAAGCTCCATTCCTAAAAATGGATGTTCCTCTCCCCTCCCAAGATTCAGGGGACCAACTTTATCACTCATACCCCACTGAGCTACCATCTTCTCTGCAAGGGAAGTCGCTTCTTTCAGGTCATTCTGTGCGCCCGTGCTCACATCATTAAAGGCCGTCTTCTCGGCAACCCTTCCGGCAAGGGCTACGCTCAGTTTGCTCATGAGGTATGACTTGGGATAATAATGTCTGTCTTCCTCGGGCAGGAGTTGAGTTACACCCATAGCCATCCCGCGAGGCAGGATGCTGACTTTGTAAATGGGGTCGGCATTCGGCAGCTCATAGGCAACAAGCGCGTGTCCCGCCTCATGGTATGCGGTTATCCGTCTTTCTATTTTGCTGATAGGTTCTTCTCTTACAGTACCCATCAGGATTTTATCCCTTGCCTCTTCAAAATCACTTGCATCTATTTTATCTTTTTTCTTTCTTACTGCAATAAGGGCAGCCTCATTCACAAGGTTCTCGATGTCTGCGCCTGTCATGCCGGGAGTCCCTTTTGCAATGCTTTCAAAGTCAACATCGTCAGCCAGCACCTTATCCCTGACGTGAATCTCAAGGATGGCCTTACGATCCCTCCACCCGGGCCTGTCAATAACAATATGCCTGTCAAAGCGGCCCGGCCTGAGAAGAGCAGGGTCAAGGACATCCGGCCTGTTTGTTGCCGCCATAACAATTACTTCTTCGTGAGTCTCAAATCCATCCATTTCACTTAAAAGCTGATTCAGCGTCTGTTCCCTTTCATCATGCCCTCCTCCAAGGCCTGTTCCACGGGTGCGCCCGACGGCATCAATTTCGTCAATAAAAATTATGCTTGGCTGTGAGGCTTTTGCCTTCCGGAACATGTCCCTGACACGGGCGGCCCCTACGCCTACGAACATCTCTATAAACTCGGATGCACTGCTGCTGTAAAAAGGAACACCTGCCTCACCTGCTACCGAACGTGCAAGGAGAGTCTTCCCTGTGCCGGGTGGACCGACCAGGAGCACACCCTTGGGGACTCTTGCCCCAAGTTTTTTGTACTCAGAGGGATTCTTCAGGAATTCTACCGTTTCCTTCAGCTCCTGTTTTACATTCTCCATCCCGGCCACATCCTTAAAGGTTACAGTGGGGTTTTTGACATCATAAAGTTTGGCCTTGCTTGAACCGAAAGAGAAGAGTCCTCCGGGGCCGCCCTGCCCCTGTTGTGCCTTCTTCATTATGAATACCCAGATGCCGATAATCAAAACCCACGGCAGGAGTCCAAACAGAAACTTTGCTAAAGGGGACATACCCTCTGAGGATTCAACATTTATAACTACATCCTTGTCTTCAAGCTTTGAAAGAAGTCCTTCGCCCTGAAAGGAAGGCAGAAAGGTGTGGAAGTATTTTACATCTGCAGCTTCTTTTTTGTCCGGCAAGCTTATTTTTATCCCCTTGACAAACTCCCCGCTGACCTTCAGATTTTTTATAGTTACGGATTTTATGTTACCGGCGTTGAGTTGTTTAATAAAGCGGCTGTAACTAATCTCATAATTTTCAGGGGCTTGTACATTATAAAACTGTCCCCAGAAAAATAAAAAAAGGACAATGAGCAAAAGGGCGATGCCGAATCTCCACTCCGGCCTTTTAATCTTGTCGGTTATAGTTTCCTTGATGTCAGGCATATATTAACCGGTGCTGGATTGTATGGCAAATCTTTTTATCGAGAATCCCGGCTCTACTCATATTGACAACTCTCCTCTGGCTCCCGGTATTATAGTGTACTCCCGGTAACTCACCTGTTTCAATCCCCTTTAAAGCATTTATCCTTTATCGAGTCTGTATATAAAACGACAGTTAGTCGACTTTATACGTAGAATATTATATACCATTGGAGGTGTAATCTGCCGACATTTTTCGAATTTTTTTAATTGTGGCGCTTTCGTGCAGTTGTCATTGCTCAGTCTTCGAGTTTAGCCATTAAGTTGGCGTATAACTTCTTCACGTAGGCCTTCTCCTCTTCAGGGTCAAGCTCCTCAAACCTGTCGATCCGGCTGATTACCTCCTCGGGGATCTCCTCTAAAAACCTGGAGGGCTCAGAGCGTGCAACTTTTCCATACTTCAACCTATGCTCTGTATATGTAATGTACAGCTCGTCCATTGCCCTGGTTATCCCCACATAGAAGAGCCTTCTTTCTTCCTCTAACCCTTCATCACTGTCCGCTGATTTTCTGTGCGGCAGTATATCCTCCTCCGTGCCGGCGATGAATACCAGAGGAAACTCCAGTCCTTTTGAAGAATGGAAAGATATCAGGGTTACACCCCGCCCCCCTTTTTCCTCTTTCTCCTTAATCAGGTCTGTGAGGGCCATTGTCTCAAGGAACCCGTGAAGGGAGGGCGAATCCTCCCCCGATTCATAGCGGGTTATGGAATCGACTAATCCATTGAGGTTTTCTATCTTCCTGAAAGCCGTCTCAGGGGTTTTATAGAGCTTGATGATATAATCCCTGTAATCGATCTCATCGATCAGGGCCTTAAGGGTCTTGCCCATCTCCCTGCCCTCCCTGAACATATCCCGGTAACGGCTGATAAGTTCAAACAGGTTTTCAGCCGAGGTGGCCGCCTTTTTGCTCAGGCCCTCAACCCCGGCTGCCTTCCCAAAGGCATCAAGAAGACCCATTGAATTAGCCTGCGCGTAATCCAGAAGCAGGACGAGGGCTGCATGCCCGATCCCCCTCTTTGGTGCGCTGACCGCTCTAAGGAGACTCTGGTTGTCTTTGGGGTTTGCTATTATCTTGAGCCAGGCTGTGAGGTCCTTGATCTCCTTGCGTTCGAAATAACTCGTCCCGCCTACTACAGAGTAAGGTATCCTCTGCCTCCTCAGGGCCTCTTCAAAAGGCCTTGAGAAGATATTCGCCCTGTAAATGACGGCGATATTCTCTGCCGGCATATTCTTTTCACACATTATCATCGAGATTTTGTTGACTATCCAGTCCGCCTCGTCTTCCGTATCAACTGCTTTGAATATATTGACCTTTGGGCCGTCGCCCCTGTCTGTCCAGAGGGATTTTTCCATCCTTCTGCTGTTGTTCCCTATCACCCCGTTTGCCGCCTTGAGGATATGGCCGACGGAGCGGTAATTCTGTTCGAGCCTTACCGTTACAGTGCCCGGGAAATCCTTCTCGAAATTGAGGATGTTGCCGATGTCAGCGCCCCTCCAGCCGTATATGGACTGGTCGTCGTCCCCGACTACGCAGAGGTTTCTTCTCTGTCCTGCGAGGAGTTTGATGAAGTCATACTGAACGCGGTTCGTATCCTGATACTCGTCGACCATCAGATACCTGAACCGCTCCCTGTACCTTTCGAGGACACCGGGATGCTCTCTGAAGAGCCTAAGTGTGAGCAGGAGCAGGTCATCAAAGTCAAGGACGTTCATCGACTTCAGCGCCTCAAGATACCGGGGATAAATCATTGCCAGGGCCTCTTCTATGGGGTCTCCGGACACAGCGGCATCCGGCGGGTCGAAATCGTTTTTTGTCCTGCTGATCCTCTCCAGAAAGGATTCGGCCTTAAAACTCTTGTCGTAGAATTTAATATCCGACAGTATGCTTCTCAACAGTGAAACCTGCTCCGAGGTGTTGTAGATGGTAAAGTCTTTTCTGTATCCTATGTGTTCGATCTCCCGCCTCAGGATTCTGAGGCAGAGGGAATGAAATGTTGAGATAACGGGTGTTGCATTCCTGCCGCTCACCATGGACTTCACCCTTTGCTTCATCTCTCTTGCCGCCTTGTTGGTAAAGGTGACCGCCAGAACGGACCCGGCCTTCACACCCGTGTGTATCAGGTAAGCGGTCCTCATGGTTATTACCCTTGTCTTTCCAGAGCCTGCTCCGGCAAGGATGAGGAGCGGGCCATCGGTATGCATGACCGCCTCCTTTTGCCTGGGATTGAGACGTGACAGTTTTGTGTATATATCCATAGGTGTTTATATTCCCTTCCCGGTAGGGGCAGACCCCTGTGTCTGCCCTCTCCGTTTTTTTCTGTCTGCCCTCTCCGTTTTTCTCCATGCCCGGCAGGAATACCGGGGTAAAACATCGGACGGTCTATATTAAGGCTTTTCCTTCAATAAGGCAATCCATCACTGTTTCAGAACATAAACCCTGTCACCCGCACAGACAACTGTAGTCCTGCCTTTACGTAAATTTTCTAATCCATGCTCAACCATCCGTTCAAAAACACGTTCACGCATTATTTTCAAGATTAAACATGATATTCTCGTAAAAAGTCAGAAAGCAGCGTTTCTTGTCATTGCGAGCACCTTTTTCTGTCATTGCGAGCGGAGCGAAGCAATCTCTATCTGTCTGCTTTTAAAACAGATTGCTTCGTCGCTTTGCTCCTCGCAATGACAATCATGGACTTTTTACGAGTTCATAAAACATAGATAGTTCAAAAGAGGGAGGGACAGGCCGGGCTTGGGACAGGATGAAAATATGTTTGAAAGGACTTTTTCTCCTCTTTCGTTCGTGCTGACAAAATGATGCAGTAAGCATAAAGAGCAATCCTGCATTTCTTCTACCCTCTTGGGTATATGAGGATTGAATGTCTTCTGTTACAACTCGGGAATGCGGCCTCCTTAGACGACCTTTTGGGCTTGACAAATATAACTATATGCGTTATATTGTTAAAGTGATCAAGGATTTTTATGACAAGGAGAGCGAAAAATTATACTTGACAGGAAAAAGCCGGAGATTGCCACAAAATATAATGAGTACAGCATTACGAAAAATGGAACAAATAAATGCTGCTGCACGGATTGAAGATTTGAAAATTTTCCCAGGGAACAGGCTTGAACAACTGAAAGGCAAAATGAAAGGAAATCACAGTATAAGAATCAATGATCAATGGCGCATTGTTTTTAACTTTTCTGATGGCAATGCGTATGACGTTGAAATAACAGACTATCACAAATAGGAGGACCACGATGTATATGATTGAGAGAGAACCGATCCATCCGGGAAAAATTTTGCTGGATGATCTAATGAAACCACTGGGGATAACTCAGAAGGAACTTGCCATGGAATTAAAGACATCTTTCAGAACGGTTAATGAGATCGTCAATGGCAAAAGGGCTGTTTCTCCCGATATGGCCTTGAGGCTTTCCAAATATTTTGGGATGAGTGCTGATTTCTGGCTCAATGCACAGAAAAATTATGACCTTCAAAAAGCATGGCAAAAGAATAAAGACATCATTAAGGGAATAACCACAAGGAAGGCAGCCTGACTCGTTACAACGGCCATCTATTAAAAACAGTGATGTT
>BTTF01000092.1:0-8154 GCA_036244995.1 bacterium
TTCCGACCTATATCTTTAAAAACCGGTGAGTAGCCGCTGTCACCCACAAAAAATATTGTTTTGCTGTTTATCCTGATTATATAGCTGTTTGTTTTTGTCTTTTCCCCCCACATATAACGAGCGGATGTATGCATTGCCGGCAACGCTGTGATATTGACGGCATCTATATCTTTTGACTCTCCATAATCCAGTTCAAAAACCTTGTCTTTGTAAATATCCTTAAAGTATCTACCCGTTTTTTTCGGGCACAATATAGCATGAACATTTTTTATTTGACGAATCGATGACAAGGACAGATGGTCAATATGTGAATGTGTAATGATTATTATGGTCTTGTTCGGCAATTCATCAATATTAAGCGCCGGCTTTACCATCCGGCGCATAATGAAACCCATGGAGCTGTCAAAGTTCGGGTCTGTAAGAATATGAAATGATCCTGCATCAAACAGAACAGTTGAGTGTCCGACAAACTTTGCATTCATTACAGAAATTTCCTTTCTGAACTTAACACAATCACGACAAAACCTGTATTTTTTACCATACATCCTGAGAAAAACAATTACTGATCTGTTTAGTTATTTCAATACAATCTCATTCATTCATCCCCATCTCCCTTTGCCAGGGGGAGGCAAGGGGGGATTTTTAGATCGATGGCGGTTCAATTAAGAGAAACCTGACAATATTGTACTTAAGGCTGAATGGAAAAGTATGGTAAATATACCTTTACAAATACAATTGCAGACCCATTAACATAAATCCCTTCGCTCCCGTCCTGCAGCTATTAGTAGTATTTATCCGAAAGAAGTGATATACTTATAAATAAAAACAGTCTCCACCTTCAATAAAGAATAACCATAACGATACATATTTTCCCTTACAGGATATAGAGTTCTAAGGAATAAAGGATTTTTTCACTCTATGCAGAGGGGGGGAATGTCTGCACTTCCATATTTAAACTAAACTTGATGCACTCGTAAAAAGTCCCTGATTGTCACCCTGAACTTGTTTCAGGCGTGGCAAGGCGAATAGACTGCGTCTCATAAGTTCTTGATTTATATAGATTTACCGAACTTGATTTGGGATTCAGAATGACAGAACAGGGTATTTCTGATTTTTTACGAGACTGTCAAACTTGTGTCTTGCAATTACCATAATTCTTTAATTAAGGAGGTGTTGATATGAAGGGAACACGGTTTAAGATTTTCATGGGGGTGCTTATCCTTCTTTTCGCCGGATTGTGGATTACCGGTTGTACTGAAGAGATGGGCTCAATGGGTATGAAGCACGGGCACAATCATGACAGTGCGGATGAGACAGAGGTGGTTGCCGTAGCGGGAGGAGCTTACCATAGCATTGAGCTTAAATCAGATGGCACAGTCTGGGCGTGGGGAAGGAACTCTGACGGCCAGCTTGGCGACGGGACTACGATAGACAGCCCGGCCCCGATACAGGTAAACGGACTGACGGATGTAACCGCAATTTCAGCAGGAGCTTTCCATACAATAGCGCTAAAAACTGATGGAACGGTTTGGGCATGGGGAAGGAATAAACACGGCCAGCTTGGCGACGGGACTACGATAGACAGCCCGGCCCCGATACAGGTAAACGGACTGACGGATGTAACCGCAATTTCAGCAGGAGCTTTCCATACAATAGCGCTAAAAACCGACGGCACGGTCTGGGCATGGGGAAGGAACCGATCTGGTCAGCTGGGAGCCGGAACGAGAGATGACAGCGCTACGCCGGTGCAGGTAAGCGGACTTACAGATGTAACTGCTATTGCAGCCGGGAATAGCTCTACCATAGCGCTTAAAGCCGATGGCACGGTGTGGAGCTGGGGTGACAACTGGGTTACTCCAACTCCAGCACAGGTAAGCGGCCTCAGGGACGTTACCGCAATTTCAGCAGGAGCTTACCATATGATAGCGCTAAAAACAGACGGCACGGTTTGGGCATGGAAATATAATGCAGGCGGCCAGTTGGGTGATGGTACGACGACATCTAGAACCACGCCGGTGCAAGTAAGCGGCCTCACAAATGTGACCGCCATTGTTGCCGGAAGGTTTCATACCATTGCTATTAAAGCCGACGGCACAGTATGGGCATGGGGAAGCAATGAACTAGGTCAGCTGGGTGTAGCAACAACAGAAACCTGTGAAGCATATGTAGGCATTTTGGAGGCGCCTGGCTATATTGATCCTCCTACATTTTGTTCCACTACGCCGGTTCAGGTAAGCGGCCTCACGGACATCGTTGCTATCGCTGCCGGAGGCTATCATTCCATTGCGCTTGAAAGCAACAATACGGAATGGGCATGGGGATATAACGAAGACAGCCAATTGGGGGCAACAACGACTGAAACATGTGGTTATGAAGATGAATTTGATTGCAGTCCCATACCCGTGCCGGTAAGAAGCAAAGTAACCGGCACCTTCAGCGTGGGTGGCACGGTTAGTAGTCTGACCGGAACGTTGGTACTTCAAAACAACGGCGGAGATGATCTGATAATCACGGAAAACGGTCCTTTTACCTTTGCAACAGAGCTTGAGGATCTTGACATTTACGACATAACGGTTTTATCGCAGCCGTTTGACCAGACGTGCAGCCTTATCAGCGGAAGAATTAATGCGGCGGATGTAACAGACATTGAGATTAAGTGTTTCACCTTTGTAGACATAGCGGCCGGAAACCGCTATAGCCTCGCTCTTGAAACCGACGGCACGGTGTGGGCGTGGGGATATGGCGAGCTCGGTCAGTTGGGAAACGGAGCTGTCTCTTCCTACTCCAAGGAGGTGGTACAGGTAAGCAATCTCACGGACATCAATGCCGTCGCCGCCGGATTTTATCACTCTCTCGCGCTTAAAACCGACGGCACGGTCTGGGCGTGGGGAAGGAATGAACTAGGCCAGCTGGGGGCAACAACGACTGAAAGATGTCAGGCTGATAACCTTTACGCTTGCAGTACCACCCCGATAAAGGTGAGCGGCCTCACAGATATAACCAGAATCGCGGGCGGAGGGTTTCATTCCATAGCTCTTAAAAGCGACGGCACGGTATGGGCATGGGGAAGCAATGAACTAGGTCAGCTGGGAGATGGTACGACGATAGACAGCCCGGTTCCGATAAAGGTGAGCGGCCTCACAGATATAACCAGAATCGCGGGCGGAGGGTTTCATTCCATAGCTCTTAAAAGCGACGGCACGGTATGGGCATGGGGAAATAACTACTTCGGCCAGTTGGGGGCAACAACGACTGAAACATGCGGTTCTTCTACTCCCTGCAGCACCACCCCGATAAAGGTGAGCGGCCTCACAGATATAACCAGAATCGCGGGCGGAGGGTTTCATTCCATAGCTCTTAAAAGCGACGGCACAGTATGGGCATGGGGAAGCAATGAACTAGGTCAGCTGGGAGATGGTACGAGAGATGACAGCGCTACGCCGGTGCAGGTAAGCGGACTTACAGATGTAACTGCTATTGCAGCCGGGCATGGCTCTACCATAGCGCTTAAAGCCGATGGCACGGTGTGGTCATGGGGATCTAACTACTACCACCAGCTGGGGATAATAACGACTGAAACATGCGGACCTCCTTACCCTTGCAGTACCACTCCGGTAGAGATAAACGGACTCACGGATGTTAGCGCTATCGCGGGCGGAGATAAATTTACCCTCTTGCTCAAAACCGATGGTACGGTTTGGGAAACAAACATCACAACAACTGTGCCTATCCAGATAGTAGTGACACCATAACGCTTACCAACTCTGCGCCCTTCTGTGGTTTTCTTCACCGCAGAGGGCGCGGAGGGTAAGCTGTTTCCTTTGTTTTTTTTCGTGTGCCGATTGCACTAATCAAGAGTTTACGGTTGAGGCCTGTCCGTTTCCCGGCAAAGAAGCACTTTGGAAATATTGACATATCCTGATAAAGTCAATTGAGCATAGGACGATCATATGAAATCGAAAAACAAAATCAAACATTCTTTCCTCGTCATGATATTCGTTGTTTTCAGTCTGTGTCTTTTCTGTAAACCGGCTGTTGCCGCTGCCAATAATGCTGATATTTATTTAAAGACTGAATTTTTCACCTGGAAGGAATACGATGATAGCGGCTCACAACTTTTAAAAGAATCAGGTCTAATATCTGCCATGGGTGCTTCTGTCAGGTCGGATATTACCGAATTACTGGTTTTAAGAGGTAGAGGCGAGCTCTTTGGCGGGACTGTAGATTATGACGGGCAGACTCAGTCAGGCACGCCTGTTAAAACAGATACGAATTATGCTGGTTTCAAGATCGAAGGAAATCTTGGCTGGAAATTCATGGTGGCAGAGAAGTCTTTCCTCGAACCCTTTGCCGGGCTCGGTTACAGGTGGTGGCAGCGGGACATACAGGATACGCTTTATGCAGCTGGTTATGAGGAGACCTGGTGGAGTTTTTATGCGCGACTTGGAATTCATGGGAACCATACCTTCTCTGAGCAACTCAAGGCATTTGCTGAGACCGGAGTTAAACTGCCTGTAAGCAACAGGAACAAAGTAGACTTGAGTGTTATCGGACTTTCAACTGTTACGGTTGAGCCCGGCAATAAGGCTTCCGTATTTGCTGAGGCAGGGCTTAAGTGGACCAGGGTTAAAGCCAGTCTTTTTTACGAGGGCATGAGGTTTTCAAAGTCCGCCCCGGTAGCAGTAAGTGGCGGTCAAGTTTGGCAGCCGGAGTCCAAGGCTGATATGTTTGGGATAAATGTAGGCATGGACTTCTGACATTGTGAACGTATTCTTGATTCATTGGAGTCAGTCCATAAATTGTGTCGCGGTCATTTATCGCCCTGAATGTAGTCCCTAATTGATACGATGTAACAGTTAGGCTGATGGCAAGGGTACTTTTACAGCAATATCGGGGTGTTTTTTTATTAATTCCTTGTAGATCCCGCGGGAATATCCCTCGGTAAAATGCGCTCTTATTTTTGCGTGGGGTGCTCCATCGCTAAATAAATAATCGTCTGTTTCATCTACTTCATGTTCTTTGCCAACATGTGTGTAACCGCACGGGAAAGTTAATTCCGTTCTTGTTGTTTTCAGGAAAGTTTGCAACCACCGATCAACTGATAAATCTATTGTGCAATTCCCCCCTGTTGGCGACGGTGGAACCTCTGTAACAATGTCCCGACGATCATCATTCGGCAACTTGTGACCGTTCACCCATCTATGGCATCTGCCGAAGAGCCTTTCATCATACAGATTTGCAAATTTATCGTTTGCGCATTTTGGAGCTGCAAAGGTATAAACACCTTCAACCGGACAACCGTTAACATCAAGCCAAAGACCACAGATATTTGACAACGCTGCTCCAAGGCTGTTGCCGGTTACCCAAACCTTATAATTCACTGAAGGGTTTTCTGCTCTAATTTCATTTAACTGATTTAAAATCTCGTCTTTTACAGCTATAAAAGCATTCCAGAACCCCCCGTGGAATGTTACACCTGCTAATTTGGGTTCATCAGTTGGTTTTACCGGAGTTGGATTAAAGTCTGTCAATAACCAATCCCTAACGGCACTAAGTGGGTCTTTTGGAGACTCGGAACCGCGAAACAAGACAATGATAAAAGGCTTGTTCCTGTGTTTCATGACAACTACCTCTGTATCTGCAGCACCTGTTGTTTTATTGATAAACCGGACAACTTTCATCCCCCAACGATTCATGAGATATCTGAAGCGTCTTTCATACAGGTTTGTATCTGTATGAGGATCCACATATAGCTGATCCGGATAATCAAATTGAGATGCTATGGATAAGAGGTATGCATTAACTGTATTTGGATCTTCGCCAGGTGCCACTGTTGCAGAAAATAAATCAAAACAATTATCTCCAATGGAATAATTTACAGGAAGGTCATCAAGATATTTTATTGGAGAGACTCCGGGTTCTTCTCCATGATGCAAGGTTTTGTTTAGAAATCCATGCCATGTTTTGAATCCGTATCCTCTGTCACTATCCAGATTCCAGTTGGCAAAAACATATTTTTGCACTGTAGATGTTTCAGCGTTTTTAATCATCCATAGAGTTAATGGAACGGCATTGCCTATAAATTTTCTTTCAACCCCCAACCTTACAGTCTCTTCAGGATTTGCAGAATCAACATAGGCTTTTAAAATACCCGTATCGATAGTATCTCCGCCATCGTTTATGAAACTGTCAGGGTTTGATGATCTGCCGGAATATAAGCTGGCTCTTGTTGATTCTTTTTCTATTGTATTAACCGGACAAGCAAGATTATTTCTGGATGGCAAACCCGTGCTGGGATAATATTTTAGACCACAGGCTTGCACAAGCGTGGTCAGCCTTTGGCCTACAGGCCACTCTAATTCATCAGGCTCTGGCATGACAAGTCCGTTTAATGAAAGAATCATTCTTGTTGTACGGTAAATACCATAACAGAATAGTTGAAAACCATAAAGGAGGGCAATAACTACAGAAACAGGTAATGCAAGATACGTCGTCATCAGCATGTCCAGTATTGCCAGCATTACTCTGCCCTGCCATTGTAATAGTTGCACTCCATAATCGATCCACTCTTCCATAATTTCAGAAAGGTTATTGCAGCGGGGAGATGCTGATAAAACATCATCCCATGTACAGGCAGAAGGAGGTTCAGGAGGCAGAGAAGAGTTGAAAACATCATTTAATGCTTGTGCCAGGATACCCATAACATCCTCAAACGGCTCTTCCGGGGGAGCAAGGTACGCCTGTTCCATCAGGTTCATTACCCTGACGAATATTTCGTATGCATCCTCAATATTATTCCTGGAATAAAATCCGTCATTTATTCGCACAGGATGCAAAACATCGGAGTACGTTTCATAAAAGGATGAATGCAATAAATCCGTGACCTCGGAATCCAGTTTCGGCATATCATCAAACAGATTTTCAACCTTTGGTAATAACAATCTCTCACGAAGCTTTTCATTTATACTTGCACCTTCATATTGTTTGGAAAACTTCCATGTATCCATGTAATTTTCAACCGTTACATGGCGCCAGACATTGGACCGATACGGTGCGCCGACTATTTGATTTACAAAGGAGTGCCCAATGACATCCGTTGCAATGTGGGATAAATATCCATATGCATAGGCTTTTTTCTTGTCTGTATCTGCATGTTTGATGAGGTTCCTGGCAAATTCACCGCTTTTTCTGTAATGCAGCATATCAAACCAGTACCAGTCTGTTTCCGGTCGATTGTAGTAAATATCCGGTTCAAACATTTTAAAAAACTCATTGATAGTAGTTCCAAGACCGGTTACCTTTCCCGATAGATCAAGCCCCTCTATAACACCATCAAAAATAATCGTTGTTTTTGCCTTATCATAAGCCTCCGTTGCTTCTTGTAATTGATCAAACAGTTTTTTAAATATATCCACAGTATTCGGGAACAAGCCTTCAATTGTTTCTTCCACTGGCTCAACTACCTTGTCTTTTATCCGTTTCTGAATTTCTTCAATCGGTTCGGTGATATCTTTGTAAATGTCTGCAAAATCTTTCAGGTTTTCATATAATCGCTGAAATTTTTCAACAACCTTATAATCCTGCCCCCAGAAGAAAAGATCCGGACCAATTGCCCCCAATTTTGCAAGAGAACGATTTTTATCAAGGATTTTTGCTGTCGAACTATGGTTGCTATCTGTTTGCAGTTTATTTATGCATTCTTCCATGACTATACTGTGTATTGCATATTTTGGCATTTTACTCTCCTTATCAGTTAATATCTGTATACCCGAATACAACTTTACCGGTATCCTGTTGAATAGCGCTGTTAATATAAAACCCTCCGGCTAAATTATCCTGATATTGTATTGTTGATTCGTTTATTCTGTGCAGATTTGCAGGGCACAGGAAAGGATCAAAGCATACTGCAATCAGTATGGGTTTTGAGCTGCCTGGCAATGAAAATACCGGACCGGAAAACGGTAATTTTTTGTTTCGAATACTGAAGTGTGACGGAGAATCAACAGTTTGTCCCGGATAAATTGACGTCTTTGTGCTCCCTACAAAAACAAACTCTGAATATTCTTTCCCGGTCTTTCCTGCATAAATTGCAACAACAGTATTATAGCTCGGCCAGTTTCCAGTATTTTTTATTTTAAAACTAACAGGTATATC
>BTTF01000093.1:0-7911 GCA_036244995.1 bacterium
CGGCTGACATCATCCCTCACAGGTGCGATAATCAGGGGCAGACCTCCGGATGAAGAAACGGCAGAGACATAATCCTGCCTGAGCTTAAAGGTCTCGTTATCCATATCAGCGGTTATACCGATAACAGGCTTCATTCAAAATACCTCATTTCTGCGTGACTTATTACATCCAGGAATCATTTCAAAACCCTTCCAGAGACTGCTCCCGTCAGCTCACATTCGCTCAATGCCAACACACCATTGACAAATACATGGATAACGCCTTCCGGTCTGCTGTAAGGCTCTTTAAATGTTGCCCTGTCTATAATTCTTTCATAATCGAATACGGCTATATCTGCATAATACCCCTCTTTTATCAGCCCCCTTTTCCTGAGTCCGAAAGTCCCGGCAGGCAGGGATGTTATCTTCTTTATTGCATCCGGCAGCCCCATAAGCCCTTCGTCCCTCACATATCTGCCGATAAACCTCGGGAAAGTGCCAAACCCTCTGGGGTGTGGATTTCCAGTGCGTGTTGGCCCTGAAAAAGACCTGACAGAGCTGTCAGACCCTATCATAACGTATGGAAGCCTGAGGAATTGCCTGAGGTTGTCCTCATTCATGGAAAAGAATATCGCCCCTACCCTCGCCTTTTCCTCTATAACAACGTCGATCACAACGTCCTCCGGTCTCCTCCCCAGTCTCGAAGATATCTCATGCAGGCTCTCGCCCACCATCCATCTGTTTTTATCTCCTGTAACCGACGATATATAAACACCCCTCCAGTATGCACTTCCCTTTTGTTCAATCTCCGACTTTATCCTTGCCACCGTCCCGGGGTCCCTGAGACGCCTCAGCTCATCATCCACTCCCCCCTCATAGACCCATGAAGGCAATATTGTATCAAGGTCAGTGCCGGCAGCAACGTAGGGGTAACGGTCACAGGTCAGACTGATCCCTTCCCTCCTGACACTCTCCATTAATTCAATGACCTGGTCTATCTTCCACCAGTTATGCCTGCCTGCCGTCTTTATGTGTGATATATGGACTTTAACCTGAGCCTCCCTTGCAATCCTGACAACCTCCTCAATGGACTCCAAAAGGGCATCACCTTCACTCCTCATGTGTGATGTATATATTCCAGGGCTTTCAGATGATAAAACCCTTGAAAGCTCTACAAGCTCGGCAGTATCGGAATAAACCCCGGACGGATATATAAGCCCTGTTGAGAGCCCTCTTACACCGTCTCTTACAGCATCCGACAGCAGTCTTTTCATCTCGGACAGGTCGTTTTCATCAGGGGGATTGCTCTTATAACCCATAATTGATGCGCGGATGTTGCCGTGGCCGCAGAGTGTTGCAAAGTTTAATGCAATACCTCTGCTTTCGACAATAGCGAAATATTCTCTGAAACCGGACCACCTATCCTCTATGCCCAGCTCGGTTAAATCCTGCTCCCTCCGCTCTGCTGCCTCACCATACAGCGGGGCTGCAGACAGGCCGCAATTGCCGTTTATCTCGGTAGTTACCCCCTGAAGAAGCTTACCCTCCGCCCTTCCGTCAGCCAGGATTGTGAATTCCGAGTGTGCATGGCTGTCGATAAATCCCGGAGATACTGTAAGTCCCCCCACATCAAGCACCACCCTTGCATCAACCGCATCCCTGCCGATATAGACTATCCTGTCGCCCTTTATACCGACATTCGTCTCTATCGGCTCCATTCCGCTGCCATCAATAACAGTTCCGTTTTTTAAAAGACAATCAATCATGGTTTCATCCCTTTCTCAAAGAGGCCTGCTATCAGATTTAATAACCCGGCAACTATTCAGAGAGACATGTTTGTCTGCCATGTCAAACAGTTAACCGGTAAAAACATGCTCTTTACACACCCCCTACCCCCTCTTTTTAGAGGGGAGTTCTCCAACACCTGTTTTCTCAAGGCTGTCTTTTACCTGCTTGTTCTCCCCCCCCCTAACCTCGTTCCGCTCCTCCCGGTACAAGGACTTTCCCCTCTATTAAGAGGGGATTAAGGGGTGTGTTCCTTTTGAAAACTCTGTTTTTATTTGCCGGTCTAATAACACTCCAAGGGTTACTGTTACAATCCCTATTTTACACCACAGCGACCGGATTTTTGGGTTCTTTCTCATTTTAAGGGATAAAAAACCGTACAGGATAGGTTAAAATATAAAAACAAAGGCTTCGGGATATTCTGAAGGCATTAAAAAAAACAGATTCCGGCTTAAGAACTACCGGAATGACAGACTTGGGACCCGGAATGACAGAACAGATTACCGGAATGACAGATTTGAAAGTGGGGCATTAAAACATATTGAAGACCGTCCTGTTAATAATACTTCTGACATCATTGATAAGCATCCATACATCTGCTGCCGGGGAGGATGAGCGTATACTCCTGGGCAGATGGACGCAGGCTGAACTGGATCATATTATACGTAAAGCATCTGAAATCAGGGATGTCGGCAAACGGATAGACTCCCTTTCCGGACGGTTTCTGGGTGTAAAATATAAAGCGTCAACATTAATTGGGGATATGAACACACCGGAGGTCTTTGTTATAGATTTGCAGGGGGTCGATTGCTTTACATATCTTGATTACATTGAGGCGATGAGGCTGTCAAGGTCCTTTTCTGAATTTAAGGAAAACTTAAAAAGAGTGAGATACCGGTCGGGGAAAGTTGCATTTGAAAACAGGAACCATTTTTTTACAGACTGGCGCGTCTTTAATTCAGCCTATGTTGATGATATTACTGAAAAGATCGGTGGTCTCAGGACAAAAAGCATCCGAAAAGTGCTGAATCTCAGGAAAGACGGGACTTATTTTCTGCCTGGAATTACGCCCGTAGAGCGGGAGATTCAATACATCCCCTCAGCCGCTGTTGATGAAACCGTGACAGGGAGGCTCAGAACAGGGGATTACGTCGGGATTTATACCAAAATACAGGGGCTGGATGTCACACATACGGGAATTATTATAAAAAAGCAGGACAGGGTTTATCTGAGGCATGCCTCTTCAGCAAAGAAGAACAGGAAGGTGATTGAGCAGGATTTAATTGCATATATATCAAAAACCCCGGGCCTGATCGTGTTCAGACCAAAGGAGTGAAACCTCCGGGATAAAAGCCGGGGGTCAGCCAAAGGTTAACGAAATCCATCTCCCCACATAATGGGTCAGGATTATGACAATTGCCGCTATAGAGAGGTGCTCGGCTATCACTCTCACGGGATTTGTCTTCTGTGTCCTGGCCATTGTGTAACTGAGAAGACACAACCCTGATAACCCCCATGCCATACTTACAATCATTGCCACCAGGAGCTTGAAGAGCAGAACAGGGATAATGAATGTTAACGAGAAGAGAAATTTGGAGAAAAAAGTAGCCACTGTTGCCATCCATATCTCTTTCACTGTATGTCTGTTTTCAGACTCCTCGGAGATATGAATACCCAGGGCATCCGAGAAGGCATCCGCTATGGCAATCGTTAAAATACCCCCGATAACAACAGGCTTTGAATGCGTACCTGAATATAATCCAACCATTAACCCCAGTGTTGTAATAATGCTGGAAGTTAAACCAAAACTGAAACCTATGTTCAATGAGTGATTTTTAATCATATCTACAGTGATGTTTGGAGATTGCTTCGCTCCGCTCACAATGACGAAAAAACGGCATTTTCAGATTTTTTACGACTTTATCAAAGATGTCTGTTTATTTAATTGTAACAGGTTACAGCTCCGGATTGAAAATGGATTGAACCTGTATAGTGTCTGTGTATAAAGTCGAAGAGTTGTCTTTTTCTTCAAGAACGATTCCGGACAAGCCGGAATGACAAATAACTGTAACTTATACACAGACTCTAAATGAAAAAGGGAGAAGCACGGGGCTTCTCCCTTTTTAGAATTACGATTCAATTCAAGACTATACAAGAAGTGGAGCAATAACAAGAGACACAATGGACATCAGCTTGATAAGGATGTTCATTGCAGGGCCTGATGTATCCTTAAACGGATCACCAACCGTATCACCTACAACAGCGGCCATATGAACATCCGATCCCTTACCACCATAGTGGCCCTGCTCAATGTACTTCTTTGCATTATCCCATGCACCGCCGGCATTTGCCATCATCAGTGCAAGCAATACCCCTGTTACTGTTGCACCTGCCAGCATACCTCCAAGGGCCTTGGGGCCAAGGAGGAAACCAACAACGACGGGAGCGAATATGGCAACCACCCCCGGCAGCACCATCTCCTTGAGGGCAGCCGTGGTACTTATATCAATACACTTCTTTGTATCTCCCTTAACACCCTCTTTTCCTTCAAGCAGTCCGGGTATTTCCCTGAACTGGCGCCTTATCTCTTCAACCATTTTCATGGCTGCCTTTCCCACAGAGGTCATTGTAAGGGCGCCTATGAAGAAGGGAATAACGCCTCCGATGAAGAGACCTATGACCACAATAGGATCGGTTAATATTATTACAAATTCCTTGCCGGTCTTTGCAGTTATAGACTGTGTGTATGCCGAGAAAAGGGCAAGTGCAGTGAGCGCTGCAGAACCTATAGCAAAACCCTTACCGATTGCGGCTGTTGTGTTTCCAAGCGCATCAAGGCTGTCGGTAATCCTTCTTGTATCCTCACCGAGGCCGGCCATCTCCGCGATACCACCTGCATTGTCGGCAATGGGACCGTAGGCATCAACACTCATGGTCACTCCAATCGTTCCGAGCATACCGACTGCAGCTATACCTATTCCGTAGAGTCCTGCAATCTTGGAGGCTATAAAGATGATAACACATATAGCAAGAACCGGAAGCGCCGTACTCTCAAGACCAACGGCAAGACCTGTGATAATATTTGTTCCGGCGCCTGTCTTGCTTGATTCAGCTATCCTTCTTATCGGAGATGCCGCCGTGTAGTACTCAGTCAATAGTCCAATCGATATCCCACCGAGTGAACCAACAAAGATTGTCCAGAAGACCGAATTGCTCACGTCCATTGCTGAACAGGCAAAATAGGCAAAAACGAGGAACAGGCCTGCAGCGATAAAGGTGGAATATCTCAGCGCTGCTGCCGGATTAAACTTCTCAAGCACTCTCATTGAAAATATGCCGATTAAGGATGCAATAAACCCCATTACAGCTATAGTGATCGGCAGGATCATCAGGGTAGAGCTGCTGCCGAGTTTTAGTATCTGGGAACCAGTCACGGCTGTAGCGCCCAGTGCTATTGTAGCAACAATCGAACTAACATAGGACTCAAAGAGGTCGGCGCCAAGGCCTGCAACGTCTCCGACATTATCACCCACATTGTCTGCAATAACACCGGGGTTGCGGGGATCATCCTCAGGAATTCCTGCCTCAATCTTTCCAACAAGGTCTGCACCCACATCAGCAGTCTTTGTATAAATACCCCCGCCAACTCGCATAAAGAGGGCAATGGATGAGGCGCCCATGGCAAAGCCGTTGATCTCATAAGCTGTTGCAGGAGTCCCGTAGTTCAGGTAAAAGAAGAATACCCCTATGCCGATAAGACCGATACTTGTTATGGAAAGACCCATTACAGCGCCACCGTTAAAGGCAACGGAAAGCGCCCTTGCTGCATCCGGCTTGTACCTGTTTGCTGCCTCGGCAGTCCTCACATTTGCCTTTGTTGCAGACATCATCCCGAAATATCCTGCAACTACGGAACAGAGGGCTCCACTGACGTAAGCAATAGCTGTGCCCGGCCCAAGACTGGGAACAAACCAGATAAGAATGGCAATGGCTGCTATCACAAAAAAGAGGATTGAATACTGCCTCTTCAGATAAACCATTGCCCCGGCATGTATCTCTTCGGCTATTTCAACCATCAGCCCGGAACCGGACGGTTGACTCTTCACTCTCAGGTAAATAATCAAAGCGATTATTAAACCACCCGCACCCATAAAGGGCGCATAACTTGTAAATGCTTCCATTAAATATACCTCCTGTAAAGATTTTTAATGTATTCCGGCAAAATGCCTTTATTCAATAATTATGTGTCACTCCTGCAAAAGCAGGGCACCGGAAAACTGCAATTTTACTCCGGTAGTCACTAAACGTACTTATCTGAAATATATTCCTTGAGAAAATGTATCTCGGCATTGAGTTTCTTGACATGGGTCTTTACTACGTCCCTGATCGAGATGATTCCGGAAAGCTCTCCCCTCTCCACGATCGGCATATGGCGTATACCCTTCTGTATCATTACAACCATTACATACTCCACTTCATCCTCAGGCTCTGCAACCAAAAGGTTCTCACTATGCACCATTATATCCCTGACCTTCAGGTCTTTCATCCGGCACTCGGTAGCGGCCACTATCTTCAGCACATCCCTTTCAGTAATCAGACCGACAAGTTTTGTATCATGTTCAACAATGAGGGCCCCGATATTTCTCTGCATCATCCTGGACGCAGCATCGGTAATCGATGACTCTGCACCCACAGTAATTAATTCTCTACCCTTGTCATTCAAGATATCCTTAACTTTCATAATGTTATATCCCTCCCCGTCATCTTGGAATATGTAATTGCCAGAGTTCTATATCCCATGTGAGCGAGTTTCGAATAAGGGAAATAGACAATCGTATAAAAGACAAACAGCAGGTGAATGAAATACATGGGATATGCAAGGGAGGCAATCCCTGACAGCCTGATAAGTTCCGTCAGAATGCCGGTGAGGGCCAGAAGTAGTATCATGATCACAAAGGTCCAGTCAAAGGACGAACTCTTTGTATCAAAGCCCTTATCCTTCATCCTGTTGAATATCAGGATCAGGACGCCGACAATCAGTGCAAGCGCACTCAGGTTGGCAAGCCATTTCATTGGATCCGTCAGTGGAATAGGAGAATGTATCTTTGGTACATAATAATAGTAGGTTATCCATATTGTGGTTATCAGAAGACCTAAAAAAGCGTAGAACACAAGGAGATGGCCGTTTTTACGGTCTGCATTGACCCCACACTTTTTAAACCTCTTGTGGGTCAGAATCTCTATAACGGTCTCCACGAGGGCCGGAACAAATCCCTTTGAATATGACGTCCCGTTTTGTTTGCTTATTCCGGTCCAGAAACCGCTCAAACTTATAAGATAGCTGATACCGGTCAGGGCAATGGCAGACATAAAGATAATCTCGATATATCTGATCGGGAAAAGCTTCGAGTAGACTATCCTGTCGCCGGTGGGGATTCCGAGATGACCTGTGAATCCGAGTACGACTAAAAAGAGCACAAACGGAATAGCGAGTGCCACAAGGGTCTTTTTGGGATCGGTCACAATATTCCCCATGAAGGCCGGAACGGATTTTTCTCTTATAACCTTCTGCCTCATTGCACCGAGCACGTCTCCGGGCCTTGCACCCCTTGGACAGTATTTCGAGCAGTCGTTACAGTTATGGCAAAGCCAGATATCGGGATCAGCTGCAAGTTCATCTTTCATACCCCACTGGGCCATAATCATCTCCTTCCTGGGAAACGGTTTATTATCAGGAGACATGGGGCACACGACAGAACATGTTGCACACTGATAGCACTTCTTTAATGTATCACCACCGGCTTTCTTCAACTCCCTTACAAACTGTATATCCGGTGTTATTACCACATCTTCCGGCATATAAAACCTCCCTTATTTATTCCATAGTCATTAGTCGCCGATGTCGGGTTCCTGTCCAACACCGGCTGAATAAAAACTTCATTTAGAATCCTTTATACGGATTTGGTCCGAGTTCCTTCATTCTCTCTGAAAAGTCATCAAGTATCTCCGGAAGTTTATCCCATTCATTGATGGCAAGCTGCACCTGCTGCACCCTGTCCGACTCGAGCATCAGCCTGTCAAGAGTCTCCTGAACCTTGCTTAACCTTTCACTTGCCACCTGACTTCCCTTGATAAAGTGGCACTGATA
>BTTF01000094.1:0-7823 GCA_036244995.1 bacterium
AAATATATGGTCGGCGTACCTGAACCCGGGTTTTACAGAGAGCTGCTTAACAGCGATTCAGCAATATACGGCGGCTCTGACATGGGCAACCTCGGAGGGGTTGAAACAGTGGATGACTCTGTACACGGACGCCCCTGTTCATTGGAGATCACCCTCCCACCCCTCAGCGTCCTGATATTAAAGCCTGAACCTGGCAAGGCCCCAAAAAAACAGACAGGCCTTCTCCTAAAATGATGGACATGAAAGCTCTGAATAGCCGGCACGCCTTCAGGCCCTGATCGCCTCTTCAGTCAGCCTGGCTGCAGTTTTAAATATCGCCTCTTTCTCCTCAATCGTCCTTGCCTCTATATAAAACCTGACCTTTGGCTCGGTTCCCGAGGGCCGGATCATCAGCCAGGAGCCGTCCTCAAGCACGATCTTGGTGCCGTCAACGGTTATCAGGTCCTTCACCTTCAATGACCTGTCACCAATCCGTATTGTACTCCCCACAGGATAGCTCTCCCTGATTACGGAGAGTTTTTTCTTCAATGGCTCACCAACAAGGGAACGGTCCACCTCAATACCTGAGCGGTCCGGATAATAATGACCATACTCATCCATAAGCTCCCTGAGATAGTCGCTCAGGTTCTTCCCTGTAGTTGCAACCATCTCTATGGCAAGGAGGAGTGCAAAGAGGGCATCCTTTTCAAGGTTATGGTTATAGCCGGAAATACCGTCAGACTCTTCAAAGGCGACAATCGCTCGCTCCGGGGCATCCGGCAACAGGTAGGGGCGGAAGTTCTTGAATCCCACCTTCGTCTCCCTCACTGTAATTCCATGCCTCTCTGCAATTGCATTGACAAAATTACTCGTTCCAACGGACTTTACCGCAATACCATTTATTCCCTTATGTACGTGAAGGAAATGCAGGGCCATTGCACCAAAATAGTTCATCGGTATCTGCATGGCATGGTCGGCAAACCTTATCCTGTCACCATCAGGGTCCATGATTACTCCAAGCCTGAATCCTGCAGTACTTGCACTCAACACCCGCTCAACACCCTCCATATTGCGTGCTGACGGCTCCGGAGCCACTCCCCCGAACAGAAAATCGTCTTCCGTCCTCAGCAAAACAAGCTTACTCCCCGGTCTTCCTGAAACTCCCAGCAATCTTTCCGGCCTCTTCCTCGTTGCACCATGAACGTGATCAACCACAATCAGGCAGTCCGTGTTTGCAACGAATTCCCTGACCTTCTCCAGATTCAAGGTCCCACGGCTTCTGAGAAAAGTGATGTAAAGTCCGGTGGTATCTATCTCTTCATAATCTATCCCCTCTGCACTGCCCCTTCCGCCCCGCACTCCGCCTTTCTGCATCAGGGCGTTTGCCTCTGCCTGAATTACATCCGTTATTTCAGAGCCTGCCGGGCCACCGTCCGAGGGGTTAAACTTGAGACCTGAATAATTGGAAGGATTATGTGAAGGCGTGATATTTACTGAACATGCGGCATTGCGCATCACTATGGAGGCCGACAACTCAGGGGTGGTTGTCTCACCGGCATAATAGAGCCTTATCCCCTCAGAGGCAAACATACCCATAACCTCCTTTGCAAACTCAGGCCCCAGAAAACGGTTGTCGTGCCCTACGATTATCCCCCTGCGCCTGACATCATCAAAGTCCGATGTGCCAAGAGCCTCTCTTATTTCGGAGTTCTCCATCCTGAGTGTATTGATGATTGCCTGCGTAACCACCCTGATATTATGAAAGGTAAAATCAGTCCCTATCTCTCCCCTCCATCCGGATGTGCCGAATACAATCCGGGATGGGGTGTTATTTTCCCGAGCAAAACGCTCTATCTCCGGCAAAAGATCCGTGTTTAAACTTTCCTGAATGGCCTTCCAGCACTCCTCGGCACTCTCAAACTCCATCCTGTCCTCCCTTCAAAGTTTGGATTAATTTATGATATTATACATTAGTTTTTAATCATTCAGCCACGAACTACGGAGAAGGGAGTTTTAATTTATGTCAAATTCTTACAGTATTGCCGTTATTCCCGGTGACGGGACAGGCCCTGAAGTAGTCAGGGAAGGGATGAAGGTCCTGGAGTCGGCATCGGAGAGGTTCGGGTTTAAACTCAACTTCTCTCACTATGACCTGGGAGGAGAGCGATATCTCGGAACAGGTGAAACCCTTACGGACGGCGTTATTGAAGACCTCAGGAAACACGATGCCATACTTCTGGGGGCAATAGGACACCCTGATGTTAAGCCCGGCATTCTGGAGCAGGGGATTTTGCTGAGACTCCGCTTTGAGCTTGACCAGTACATAAATCTGAGACCCATAAAGCTATACCCGGGCGTTGAGTGTCCACTTAAAGACAAGGGCCCCGAGCACATAGACTTTGTGGTGGTCAGGGAGAATACAGAGGGCCTGTATGTGGGCGGCGGGGCCTTCCTGAGAAAGGGAACAGCAAATGAGGTTGCCATACAGGAGTCGGTCAATACAAGGCTCGGTGCAGAAAGATGCATACGATATGCCATGCAATATTGCCGGAAAAGGGACAAGAGAAAGAAACTGACACTCTGTGGAAAGACCAATGTCCTCACCTATGCCTGGGACCTCTGGCAGAGGACATTTAATGAGGTGGCAAAGGAATATCCCGACATAGAGACTGATTATGCCCATGTGGATGCAATAACAATGTGGTTTGTAAAGAATCCCGAATGGTTTGATGTAATAGTTACAGACAACATGTTTGGTGACATAATAACCGACCTCGGCGCCATGATACAGGGCGGAATGGGCATAGCTGCAGGCGGAAACATCAATCCCGAAGGCGTCAGCATGTTTGAGCCCATAGGGGGGTCGGCGCCAAAATATACGGGAAAGGACATAATAAACCCCCTTGCAGCCATCAGTGCCGGAGGGATGATGCTTGAGCACCTTGGCGAGGATGCTGCAGCAGAGACTATAGAGAAGGCCGTAATGGAAGTGACCGGCAAACACCTCAAGAGCCTCGCTGCCGGCAGGATGGGCTATAGCACCACAGAGGTGGGCAACCTTGTTGCAGACTATGTCGGGAAGCTTTAAGTCATAGATGGTTGTTATTAAATCGGCAAATAAATATGGAACACACCCCTTAATCCCCTCTTGATAGAGGGGAAAATCCCTGACAACCTTCTGCCTCAACAGAATGAACGGAACAAGGTAAGGTGCGAAGATCAAGGTGGAACTCCCCTCTAAGAAGAGGGGGCAGGGGGTGTGTAAAAAACAGGGGAGTATGTAAAGAAACACACAACAGGTAAAATTTAAAAACATAAAGGAGCCGCAAAAATGCTTGGGAAAAAGGAACGATATAGAGTTGCCGTTGTTGGCGCAACAGGTGCTGTTGGTGAGGAGATGATATCTGTTCTTGATGAACGAAACTTTCCTGTGGAAGAGCTGTTCCCCTTTGCATCTGAAAGGTCTGCGGGCACAAGGATAGAGTTCAGGGGGAGAGAGGCTGTAGTCAGACTGCTGGAGGAGGACTCCTTTGAAGGGATTGATATCGCCCTGTTTTCAGCAGGCGGGGAGAGGTCAAAGGCCTGGGCACCGGTAGCAGCCCGTTCGGGCTGTGTGGTAATCGACAACTCATCTGCATGGCGCATGGACCCTGAGGTGCCACTCGTGGTACCGGAGGTCAACCCCGGCGACATCAAACGGCACAGGGGCATAATTGCAAACCCGAACTGTTCAACCATACAGATGGTAATGGCACTTAAACCGATCCATGATGCTGCAGGGATAAAGAGGGTGGTTGTTACTACATTTCAGTCCGTCTCAGGCACAGGGAAAAAGGCGATGGACGAGCTTCTCAAACAGACCACGGACATGCTTGGTTTCAGATCAGTTGAGTGCGAGGTCTACCCGCACCAGATAGCCTTTAATGTCCTGCCTCACATTGACAGCTTCCTTGACAACGGTTATACGAAAGAAGAGATGAAGATGGTTAATGAGACCAGAAAGATACTGGGAGATGACTCAATCAGGGTAACTGCTACAACCGTAAGGGTACCGGTATTCAGATGTCACGCCGAGAGTGTTAATGTGGAGACCGAAAAGAAGCTTGCAGCCGATGACGTCAGGGCACTGCTTGCGGCCTTCCCCGGGATTGTAGTATTTGATGCCCCCGAGAAGAATATTTATCCACTCCCCGTTGATATGGCCGGAAAAGACGACGTTTACATCGGCAGGGTAAGGGAGGATGAATCTATTGAAAACGGCATCAACATGTGGATAGTGGCAGACAACCTCAGAAAAGGAGCAGCCCTGAATGCCGTACAGATTGCAGAGAAACTGATTGAGACTGTATAAAGAACACCTCGGTTCAGGACATGAGGAAGACATAAACAGACAAAATTATATTGTACACTATCTGTTTTATGTTAAAATACAGCATGGCTGACGACAGGGAAATACTCCCCCTTGATGCGCAATTACTCAGTGAGGCCATCTTTGAGCTAAATGTCTCACGCCGTAATGTAAATATCTATCCTGCCGGGCATCCCTCGGTAGAGAGGTCATTAAACAGGGCATTTGACTGTTTGGAAAAGCTCTTTGAACTGAGGCCCGAGATAACCTTTGCTATTGCAAAGGACACAATTGTTATCGATGATAGTGTCATTGACAAAAAAAACACTGCTTACAGGGAATTTGCCCTGCACTTAAGCGGGATGAACCTCGCGTATGTGACATTCACATCCGGCCTGTCAAAAGAAGAGCTTTACGAATTTCTCCGTTTCCTGTCAATTGATGCTACCGACCTGGCCCCGGAAGCCCTCGAGGAGGCTGTAAAAGAATACAAACTGATCCATATCGAGACGGGATTCATAGACTATGATGCGTTCTCTTTTGGTGAAGGCAGGACAGAAAAGGAAGGCTCGGGAACAGGCCTGTGGGAACGTTATATACGCGGGCTGATTGACGGCACCCTGCAAACAGAAGGTGCCTCAGACATAATACAGGAAATCCCTCCTGAAGCCCTTGCAGAGATGTTAAATACAACCAATCCCGGGGAGATTAAGGAAGAGGGCTGTGAGAGGGTGGTTACCACTTACATGAACACGTCTCCGGAAGCAACTTTCTCCAGCAGGGAACTGACAAGGCTCATAGATTTTATCAGCAGACTCCGGCCTGAATTAAAGAAACAGTTCCTCTCCTCTGCAGTCAAAAATGTCTCCATGGATATAAGGTCTACTGAACGGGCAATCAGGGAGATATCGGTAGACAAGATTATAGAACTGCTCAGCGCTATCGATGAACAGCAAGTGACCATCCCGTCAGCCCTTAAAAATCTTCTTGATAAATTTTCGAAGTTTTATCAGGTTGACTCTGAAGACACTACCTATGGGGACAGCATTATTGCAGACGATATATTCCTCTCCCCTGATGTTGTAAATCTTCTGGGTACAGGTGACTTTGAATCCTATGTGACAGATGTATACCAGAAAGAGATAGAGAAAGTTCTGAGGTTTGATGTCTCGGAAGTTGCAGCAATGGAATTGGAGGAACTCAGGAAGGCTTGCAGTGATGAGTATGTTGAGCGATGTTTTAATCAAACGATACTGGAACTTATCTCATATGATCTAACCCTGGAAGAAGAATATGAATACCTTGTCAACATAATAAGAGAAGAGGCAGGTCAGTTTATAGAGACCGGCCAGTATGATCAGGTCCTGAAGATATTCCGGGTACTGGAATCAAATCTGTCAAAAGAGAGATTCCCGGACATAAGTTCAGAGGCTCTTAAAGATTTCAAGTCTCCGGAATTCATCTCACGGTTCATTGATTCCCTCAGGATTATAGGCAGACAGGCAAGAGAAGATGCCCTGCAATTGTGCGATTATTACGGAGAGAGGATTATATCCCCCCTGATGGATGCACTCGTTGAAGAGGAATCACAAACAATCAGGCATTTTCTCATAAACCTGATTACACACTTTGGCGCGCGGGTAATTCCTGTTGCCATAAAACATATCAGTGACAGCAGGTGGTTTGTCAAGAGAAACATACTGTTTATTCTTGGCGAGTGTGGAACAAAGGAAGTGCTTCCGCATGTCAGGCCTTATTGTCACCATGAAAATCCCAAGGTCAGTTTTGAGGCAATCAAGTGTCTGCTGAAAGAAGGGGACAGTTACGGCATCAATGCACTCAGGGGATACCTTAAATCGGAAAACAAAGAGGTGGTTGAACAGGCAATAGCTATTTCCGGAATCCTTAAGGTAAGAGATGTGGTTCCCGAGCTAATACAGATGCTCAGGAAAAAAAACATAATCGGCAAGGATATCTACGAAAAAATCCCCTTGGTGAAAGCCCTTGCCCAGATAGGAGATCCGCGTGCCCTGGACACCATCAGGGATACCCTTTCAATCAGGAGCATCCTTTTTAAAGGCGCTGTTGAGCGACTAAGGGAGGCGATTTACAGTTCACTTAAGCATTACCCGTTCGATGAGATTGAAGACCTTATAGAGAAGGGACTGATGTCCAAAAACGAACACATAAGACACGAGTCCCTGAAAATCAAGAAGGCAAGGAGCGGCTGAAATGGCATATGCAAAGACATTTATCCCGACCTTAATGTCTGCTATATCAAACTGTTCACTCTACTCAAAAGATCATATATCCGTGGACAACCTGACCAAAAAGTCCATCGCCATCCTGAACGAACTCCTGACGGACAGGGACAGCCTCGAAATAATGATAGTGGAGGACAACCTTGTTGTAAACAAGGCCCCTGCAAGAAATGCAGGACTCCCCGGGAGCAATTTAATCAAGAGATTAAAGAGAAAGGGGATATCACGTATTGATTTTCTAAAGGATATTTCCTACTCGGAGCTCAAACAGTTCATCGCCGACCTGAGTGACCCCGACAAAAAGCTAAGGACATACCCGCACATAAAGACCGGAATTGTCGACGTCAGGATAGTGGAAAACAAGATGTCGAGTGATCTTAAAAACCTCTCATCAGAGCAGGTCGAAAAGGTAAAGGAGCTATACCAGAACATCTCGCCGTATAAGGAACTCAATATCTCGGGCCTTGAGGAGATCGTGGTCAATTTTATCGTCACTTTCAAGCGGGAGGCAAATATCCTTAAACTGATAAGCCCTGTTAAGGCTTACAGTGAATATACATACACACACGCTACCAATGTGGCGATCCTTTCCATGTTTCAGGCCGAGTCACTTGGGGCCAGCGACGATCTGCTGCACGACATCGGAATAGCAGCCTTACTGCATGATGTGGGCAAGCTGTTTATCTCAAAGGACATCCTGGAAAAAACGGGCAAGCTCGACCAAAAAGAGTGGGAAGAAATAAAGTTGCATGCACTCCAGGGGGCCAGATACCTTGCAAAAATCAATGGACTGACACAACTTGCACCTATTGCAGCATTCGAACACCACTTGAGATATGACTGCAAGGGATATCCGCAACTTAATGCAGGCGGGAAAGAACAGCACTTCTGCAGCCAGATCATTGCCACCTCTGACTTCTTTGACGCCCTGAGAAGCCGCAGACCATATAAAAGAGATTGGCAGATACAGGAGATTATCGCACTGATGAATGAAGGTGCCGGCACTGAATTCAACCCCTTTTTAGTGGATAATTTCTCAAGAACACTCCTGAAGGCTTTAAAAAAAGGATAGCAGTTTATCGGGTAACATCCGGTCGGATATTTTTAAAAAGACTATCTATCACTTCCAGGGTCTTTAAAAGGGCCCCCGAGTTTTTGAAATACAGGTCCCTGGCTCGCCCGCCCATATCTCTTGCACGGACAGGGTCTGAGAGTATATCCTGCAATACCCTGTC
>BTTF01000095.1:0-7785 GCA_036244995.1 bacterium
CTCCAACACTCCAACACTCCATTGCAGCTTCAACTTGTCCTGAATATCTCTATTTTACCACGCCAGAACCTTTCAACCCTATCCTTCAGTAAAGGATACCCTGACAAGTCAGGGTCCTGCTCTATTATTTTAAAGGATTCTTTTCTCGCCATACTCAGTAGTCGTGCATCCCTTATCAGGTTGGCCACCTTCAGGTCGGGCATACCCGACTGTCTTGTCCCAAAAAACTCCCCCGGCCCCCTGAGTATAAAATCCTCTTCAGCAATCCTGAATCCGTCGGTATGTCCTACCATTACATCAAGTCTCCTCCGGGCCTCCTCTGAAAGCTTACCATAAGCCAATAAAAAACAGTAAGACTGATGAGCACCTCTGCCCACACGGCCCCTCAGTTGATGAAGCTGGGAGAGTCCGAACCTTTCTGCATGAACAATCAGCATCAGTGAGGCATTGGGAACATCCACACCAACCTCTATAACAGTAGTACTTACAAGTATATCCAGTTCTCCGTTTTTGAAGGACTGCATTATCTCTTCACGCTCATCCGGCTTCATCCGTCCATGAATGAGGCCAGTCCTGAAATCGGGGAATATCTTCTCAAAGGCCTCTTTCCCCGGTATGGCCGACCTTAGAAGCATCTTTTCAGACTCCTCTATCAGGGGATAGACAATATATGCCTGCCTGCCCTTCTTTATCTCGGACCTGATCAAACCATACAGCTTTCTCTTATCCCCCTCCCTGAAGAGCCTTGTAATTACCTGTTTTCTCCGGGGTGGAAGCTCATCAATTACAGAGCAGTCAAGGTCTCCGTAAAGAGTCAGGGATAATGTCCTTGGTATGGGCGTAGCCGTCATGACGAGCACATCAGGGTTCAAACCCTTTTTCCTCAGCAAGGCCCGCTGCATCACCCCAAACCGGTGCTGCTCATCAATAACCACAAGTCCAAGCTTGTGGAACCTCACATTTTCCTGAATCAGGGCATGCGTGCCTATGATTATATGAACATCTCCGGACTCAATCTCCTGAAGGGGTCTTTCTTTTCTGCTGCCGGTAAGGAGCACACACCTCAGCCCCAGCTTCTCCAGGAGACTGCGGACACTCAAATAGTGCTGCTCGGAGAGTATCTCTGTGGGGGCCATGAGTGCAGCCTGATAGCCTGACTCAACCGCCACAAGCATCGCCTTTAGCGCAACGATGGTCTTGCCGGAACCCACATCTCCCTGAAGAAGCCTGTTCATCGGTCCCGGCCTCCGCATATCCGCCTGTATCTCCGCAAAAACCCTCTGCTGGGCATTGGTAAGCCTGAAAGGAAGCATCTCATCCAGTCTTTTGACCAGCTTGCCCCCTGAGCTGAAAGATATTCCTTTCTCTCCCCCCCTGCCCTTTCTTATAACCGCAAGCCCTGCCTGCAACAGAAAGAATTCCTCAAATGCAAGCCTCCTGTGATAGGCACTCACTCCCCTGTTTAAATCGTCCAGGTCTGCTTCCGGCGGGGGGAAATGGATATGATTAAAAACCTCTTTAATCGGCAGCAGGTCATACCTTTTTGAAATCTCATCAGGCATATACTCTGTAAGGTGGGAAGAAGCAATTTCAACTATGTTGAACATCATTGTCCTGAGGGCTCTTGCACCAAGACCTGCCGTTGTTCTGTATATGGGTACAATCCTTAATGTATGTATGCTGTCCCGCTCATGCTCACTGCCGGGAATCTCGTAATCAGGATTCTGCATCTCAAGTCCGGCTCCCGAGTATGAGTCCCTCCTGACAATACCGCTGAGGATGACCATCCTGCCGGGAGAAAAGAGTTTCTTCATATAGGGCTGGTTGAACCACTTCGCCCTCAGAAAGCCTGTCTCATCAGCGATGACAAGCTCAAATATCTTCATCCTCTTTCTGGGGGTATTAATAATATCCGACGAGATGACCTTGCCGGTTACTGACTGGAGCAGTTCATACCTGAGATCGGCAATCCTGCTGTTCAACCTTCTGTCTTCGTATCTGTAGGGGATGTGGTAAAGGGCATCAGCTACCGTCTCTATTCCGAGTCTTGCAAGTAATCTTGCTTTTCCGGGACCAATGCCCTTCACAAACTGGACAGGATAATCATGGAGGTCTTTATTCATTAATTATGAAGGCACGTCCATACAGGCAAAGGCAGAGATTAAAAAACCCTGCGTCTACACAGTCCCGCCCCTGACCGTTGCCTGAGCATAATACATCTATTTAATCCGTTGACTTATCTTCCTCGTCTTCACCCTTAAGTCTGCTCTCCTCTATCACCTCGCCAAAGGTAGACTCAGCCTCATCCTGTTTAATCTTTGAATATTCGGACTCACTGATTATATCAATCTCCCAGCCCGTCAGCTTCAT
The DNA here is from genome assembly GCA_036244995.1 of bacterium. Classification (GTDB taxonomy): domain Bacteria; phylum Nitrospirota; class Thermodesulfovibrionia; order Thermodesulfovibrionales; family JdFR-85; genus BMS3Bbin07. The sequence goes on from BTTF01000095.1 coordinate 2,371, forward strand.
GGCAAGCCTGACATTCTGACCACGTTTTCCTATCGCAATTGAGAGTTGCTGGTCATTGACAACAACCATGGCAGTGCGGTCCTCTTCATTTATCCCTATCCTGTCAACAGCAGCAGGGCTTAAAGCCCTTGAGATAAGCATCCTCGGATCATCACTCCAGGGGATTATATCTATCCTCTCTCCCCTCAGTTCCCTGACAATCGCCTGCACCCTCGTACCCTTCATTCCGACACAGGCCCCTACAGGATCTATTGAGGGATCGTTTGAAGTAACGGCAATCTTTGTCCTTTCACCCGGCTCCCGCACTATATTTTCAATTACTACAATCCGGTCATCAATCTCCGGAACTTCCGTCCTGAAGAGCTCGGCAACAAAATCCGGTGAAGTACGGCTGAGGAGTATCTCGGGCCCCTTCGGTGAAACACGGACATCCAGCACAAGGGCCCTGATAGCATCTCCCCTCTTCAGGTTCTCACCCGGCAGGGTCTCCCTGTAAGGAAGCTGGGCCTCAATTCTGCCGAGGTTTACAAAATAGACTCCCCTCTCCTTACGCGTCACAACACCACTGACTATCTTGCCAACCTTATCCTTAAACTCGCTATAAACGATCTCCCGCTCCGCCTCTCTGACCTTTTGAACGATAACCTGCTTTGCCGTCTGAGCAGCGATCCTGCCAAAATCATGCAGCTCTAAAGGGATGGCAACATAATCACCCGGATTCTTCCCGGGATCAATCTTCCGGGCCTCTTCAAGAGATATCTCTTCCTCGGGGTTGTTAACCACATCAACAACATCCTTAAGTACCGAGAGATGAATCTCACACGTCTCGGGGTCAATGCGTAACTCCACATTCCTTTTACCGCTGAACCTCTTCTTGACGGCACTCAGGAGCGCTGACTCAAGCGCCTTGAGCACAGCACCCTTCGGAATCGCCTTTTCCCTGCATATCTGTTCAATGATGTAACAAAACTCTTTATTCATTAAAATTCTATCTCCAGTCTTGCCTTTGAGACAATTTTGTAGGGTATCTCAACCTCTTTGTTTTCAAGCTCGAGGACTATAGTGCTCCCCTTTACGGTCTTTATCCTTCCGATAAAGAAGGTCTGATTATCTATCCTCTCCGTGGTTACCACCCTTGCCTGCCTGCCCCTGAACCGCTCAAAATCCTCTATACCCCTGAGCGGCCTGTCAAGCCCCGGGGTAGTCACCTCCAGGGTGTAAGAGCCCTGAACAGGGTCTTCTACATCAAGCAAGGCCTCCAGTTGTCTGCTGACACGTTCACAGTCCTTTATGCCGATCCCCTGTTCATTGTCAATGGTAACCCTTACTATCATCTTTCCCCTCTGTCCGAGCAGCTCCACATCAAAGAGTTCAACCCCTGCTATCTCTGTGGCTTCCCTTGCCAGTTCCATTACCTTCTTCCTTATTATCTCCCTGGATACCATGTAAACTAAAAATAAAAGAGTGGATTAACCACTCTCCAAAATTCGCTCCTGCACCAGATTTGCAGAAGCGTTAACCGGCCTTTTTGATCCTCTGTCGAGAACAGCCAGGGCCGGATGATGTAAAAACGTACATATTAATTTATCAATTTTCCTTATAAAAGTCAAATCCGGGCAGATTTTCTTCCGGCATTTCTGTGGTTTAGTTCCCTTTTCTGACTCTTTATGATATAAACACCTTGTAGCGTCAAAGCTAAATTTTAAAGATGAAAATAATATAAAATCAGTGTTAAAATAGACACTGGCAACACTTCCGCAACAGGAACCTGGTTGGGGATTTACTCCCTTGTCCTGTTATGTTAATATACTTGTTATGATAATATATACGTATCTTGAATACCCGGGTGTCATGAAACCCGGAACCACTTAATTTAATAATATAACCTGATAAAGAAATACCAAATCCCTGTCCCGGGAGCTTCACGCCGGGACATTAGGAGGCAGGATGGTCACAGGTAAACCTTTATTGACAGAGGAAGAGATTCAGGCAAAGGTAAAGGAACTCGCCCGGCAAATCTCAAATGATTATGAAGGCAGGGAATTGCTCGTGGTGGGGCTGCTGAAGGGGGCATTCATGTTTTTTTCCGACCTCGTCAGGCATATTCAGGTACCCCTGACCATCGACTTTATTATAGCCTCAAGTTATGCAAAGACAGACACTACCGGTGAAGTGAAGATACACTGCGATATGAGGGAGGAGATAGAGGACAGGGACGTCCTGATAGTTGAGGATATCGTTGACACCGGGATAACCCTGAACTATCTCAGGGAAAGGTTTTTGGCAAGGTTGCCAAGGTCACTGAAGATTTGTGCCCTTCTCGACAAAATTGACAGGCGCATTGTAGATGTGCCGATTGATTATAAAGGGTTTGAGATACCAAACGAATATGTTGTGGGTTATGGCCTGGATTACGATAACAAATACAGGAACCTCCCCTATATCGCAATTTTTAAAAGAAGTGACTGAGTCCGTTAATCGTTATATAAACTCTCGTTTTGTCACCCTTGGTGAAGCGAATTTTAACTTTTTAAATTATGTATGAACTTACGATAGAGACCATTTTTTCAGCAGCCCATCAACTCAGGGGCTATAAGGGCAAGTGCGAGTCCCTTCACGGGCATAACTGGAAGGTTCAGGTCCATGTCCTTGCCGAAAGGTTGAATGCTTTAGATATAGCAATAGATTTTCATGACCTGAAGAGTTATACAAACGAGATTGTCGAACAACTTGACCATGGGGCACTGAACGAGATATTCCCATTTACTGAAATAAATCCTTCATCTGAAAACATTGCCAGGTGGATATTCGACTCCCTCAAGAGGAAGATTGATGATGAAAACATCAGGGTCTCGGCAGTCACTGTCTGGGAGTCGGATACTGCATCAGCCACATACTATGAAGATTGACACAGATTTGGCAGAAGATATTTTAAAAAAAGCGATAAGAAACGGAGCAGATATTGCCGAAGTCTTTATGCTCTCCGCAAGGTCACTCTCCGTAGAGGTGAAGTCCCGGGAAATTGATGCCCTCGAGACATCAATGGACTTTGGTTACTCCCTCAGGGTCGTAAAGAATCAACGCCTCGGCTTCTCCTACTCAACCGAACCGAAGAACCGGCAGCGAGTCGTTGACGATGCCCTTGAATCTTCCCTCTTTACCGGCGAGGACCCCTGCCTTGATATTGCCAGACCTGCAACATATCCTGAAATTGATACATATGACGGTGCTATTGCGGCTATCTCCGAAGAAGATGCCATAGACAGGGTAAGACAGATTGAAGATGCCGCACTCAGGAGAGACCGGCGGATAACAAAAGTGCGGAAGGCATCAGGCAGCTTCGCTGAGGCAGAAATTCTTATCCTCAACTCCAGGGGGCTTAAGGCAGGATACAGGGCAACATCTGCAAGCGCCCAGATAATGGTGGTAGCAGAAGACGGCCATGATGCCCGGATGGGCTGGGGATATGAGAGCAACAGATTCCTGGGGGGAGTGGATTTTGAAACTGTGGGCAGAGAGGCCGCCGACAGGGCCTTGAGGCTGCTGGGGGCAAGAAAGATCGTAACAGGAAAAGGCTCCGTCCTTCTGGACAGTTCCGTGGCAACCGAGTTCCTGAGCGTCCTTGCATCTTCTTTTTCCTCGGAAAATGTGCAGAAAGGAAAGTCCCTCCTCATCGGCAGAAAGGGTGAGCAGGTGGTTTCAGAGAAGATAAATATTGTAGATAACGGCCTCATGAAAGGAGCAGTCGGCAGCAGACCCTTTGATGCTGAAGGCACTCCTTCCCTTGGAAAAAGGCTCATCCGTGAAGGCCGGCTCATGGGTTATCTGTACAACATCTATACAGCCGGAAAAGACAATACTGCCTCAACAGCCAATGCCGTCAGGCATGGAATACACGGAGTACCGGTAGTGGGAATATCAAATCTTTACCTTGAAGGGGCCTCGGATAAATTCATATACGGCCATGATGAGCTGACCGGGCAGATAGAGCGGGGACTGCTCGTAACAGAGGCCATGGGTATCCATACGGCAAACCCCATAACCGGTGAATTCTCCATAGGTGTCACAGGGTTATGGATTGAAAAGGGAGAGGTCAAACATCCTGTAAAGGAGGCCGCCATCTCCGGAAATATACTCGAGTTCTTTGCAAATATTGCGGGAGTCAGCCGTAATCTGCGGTTTTACGGAAAGATAGGCGCACCTGATATCCTGATAGATGGCGTTGACATAAGCGGATGAGATGGTCATTTGTCACTGGTCACTGGTTATTGGTCAAACGGCCAACGACTAATGACTATTTGACTAATGACTCTTACTACAGGAGGAGACCATGAATTATTTTCTTACTGAAGAACAGCAGATGCTCAGAGAGCTGACAAGACAGGTTGCAGAAGAGAAGATCGTACCTGTAAGGGCGGAACTTGACGAGAAAGAAGAGTTTCCCCATGAAATCATGAAGGTACTTGCCCAATCAGATATATTCGGGATATTTATCCCTGAAGAATACGGCGGACTCGGAATGGGCTCGTTTGAACTCTGTCTGGCAGTAGAGGAATTGAGCTGGGCATGTCTTGGGGTATCCACAACCTATGCTGCCAATGCGCTCGGCACATATCCGATATTACTGTATGGCTCAGACGAACAAAAGGAAAAATATCTGCCTGATATAGCTGCAGGCAGGAAACTCGTGGCCTTTGCCCTCACAGAGGCCAATGCCGGCAGTGATGCCGCAGGTGTACAGAGTACTGCCGTAAAAGACGGTGATTACTACATTCTTAACGGCACCAAACAATGGATTACCAACGGAAGCGAGGCTGATATATATACGGTAATTGCCATCACCGACCGGTCCAAAGGTCCAAGAGGCGCAAGCGCCTTTATTGTGGAGAAGGGGACGCCGGGTTTTTCATTCGGTAAAAAAGAGAAAAAGATGGGCATAAGGGCTTCTGTTACAAGTGAGCTGATCTTTGAGGACTGCCGAATACCAAAGGAAAACATACTTGGCCGCGAAGGCATGGGTTTTATTGTCGCAATGAAGACCCTTGACCAGTCAAGGGTCGGGGTTGGAGCTCAGGGACTCGGTGTTGCCCAGGGGGCAGTTGACGAGGCAATAAAATTTGCAAAACAACGTGTACAATTCGGCAAACCCATCATCAGCTTTCAGGCAATCCAGCACATGCTTGCAGATATGTCCACCCAGGTAGAGGCATCAAGGGCATTGGTATATGCAGTGGCAAAGCATATAGACAGCGGCGCCAGGGATTTTTCCAAGGTATCGGCAATGGCAAAGGTCTTTGCCACTGATACGGCCATGAAGGTAACCACAGATGCCGTACAGGTAATGGGTGGCTCCGGTTACATGAGAGAATATCCGGTTGAGAAGATGATGAGGGATGCAAAGATTCTGCAGATATT
>BTTF01000096.1:0-7771 GCA_036244995.1 bacterium
CTGTTTGAATATAAAAAGGCAGATGTTAAGAGCATCAAACATTGCAAGTGGATAAACGTTGGAGCGGTTAAATCCAAAAGTGATGTTGAACTTCTTATGCCAACATTAGACAGGGGGGAATCTGAAGTTATAATCCTTTCAAAAGAGCTTAAAGCAAGTCTTGTCATTATAGATGAGCTGAGCGCAAGAAAGGTGGCGATGATGCTGAACTTGCCACTTATAGGAACTGTAGGACTGCTCATAGCTGCAAGAGAAAAGGGACTTATAGATAAAGTAAAGCCTGTCTGGGATAAGATGATAGCTCAAGGGGTTAGATATGGAGAGGAGTTCTACCGTAAAGTCTTGAGTGAGATTGGAGAGGGCGGATAGAATGAGACCCTGTTCCTTTTTTCTGTCAAAATAGCTGCAATAGTCAATCACAAGTTGTCAATCGTCAATCCCTCCCCCTTGTCCTCAGGAAAAAGACGCTGCCCGCAATAAGGCAGACAGTGCCGGCTGTAGTTAATGCCCGAGGCGTACCGATTTTGTCGGCAATATACCCTATCACGGCGCTACCGATGGGCGCCATTCCAAGAAAGACAAGGGAATAGACGCTCATAACCCTGCCCCGCAGGTTATCACTTACATCTTCCTGTATGGAACTGTTTGCTGTGGCAAGAAAGCTGACCGCTGCCCAGCCCAGGATAACAAGGATAATGAGGGACAGGGGATATGACCTGCTCAGAGAGAAGGCAACCAGCGCAGCGGGGAATATAAGGGCTGCGATAGACATATACCTGCGTGTATTCCTGATCCTGCCCCTGAAGGCAATGACCATCGCTGCAGTGAAAGCCCCTGCACCGGCAGAGCTCATCATGTACCCCAGACCTTTTGCTCCTACACCTAATATGTCCTCTGCAAAGACAGGAAAGAACTGGCTGAAAGGTATGCCGAAGAGGCTGAACACCATTATTGTCAGAATCAGCGTCAGTATATCCTGCTGTTTCAGGATGAAGTGTATCCCCTCCTTAAACTCACTAAAGATGCCTTTTGAACTGCCTGTTCTGACGGTTCCTTTCAGTTCCATCTTTTTTAGTACAAGAACTACGGGTATGAAGCTCAGGGCGTTTATATAGAAACATGCAGGGAGTCCGGCCCACGAGATTATGAGACCGGCTATCAGGGGGCCAAGTATGCGTGCTCCATTGAAGGCCGCTGAACTGAGGGCTATTGCGTTAAGGAGATTTCCCTTGCCGACCATCTCGATCAGAAAAGACTGCCTGGCAGGGATGTCAAAGGCATTTATAGTGCCCATAAGAAAGGCTGTCAGTATTGCATGCCAGACGTTTACTGTCCCGGTATAAGTGAGGGTTCCAAGTATCAGGGGAGGAAATATGCTCAGGGTCTGTGTAACAATGAGAATATTCCTCTTCGAATATCTGTCGGCAATAATGCCCCCAAAGAGCGTAAACATGAGCACCGGCAGCGTCAGGGCAGCCCCGGCTATCCCGAGATAAAGAGGAGAGCGTGTCAGCTTGTAGATAAGCCATCCCTGTGCCAGCTGGTGCATCCAGGAACCCGACTGGGATATTACCTGGGCAATCCAGAAGAGTCTGAAGTTCTGAACATACAGGGCAGAAAATGGCTTTTTCCCTTCGGTCATTCCAATATGTTAACATTAAGTCCTGTCTTTATTTTCCGCTTCCAACAGCAGCGTCTTGACCAATTTTGCGCCTGATAGTATACTTAATAAACGAAAGGTAACCAGGAATATACCAGGCAGAGGCACCGTGAGTTACCTGTCAACCTAAGCTACCGGCAGTACAGTAAAAACAGGGAGGATTCGGATGTCAGACTTTTATCAGACCGGCGTAATATCCACTTTCCATAAACTTGGGGTATTAAATCTTGAAAAGTTAGAGGCTGAATTAATATGGCATAGTCAGGACAGACCTATCGCACTTGTATTGCCGTCCCTTTTTTCAGAGATCGAGGGTGAGGCGCTTAACTTGATAATCAAGGAACTGAAGGAGGTACGATATATAGTTGAAGTTGTCGTTACCCTTGGCCCATGCAGCAGGGAAGAGTTTCAGCATGCCAGGGATTTCTTCTCTGTTCTGCCACAGAAGACCACGCTCATCTGGAATAACGGCGAAAAAGTATCGGATGTTTACAGGGATATTGAAGAGGCAAGACTACCGCTGGGAGAGCCCGGCAAGGGCAAATCAGCATGGATGGCCTATGGTTATGTACTTGCACGCAGGGAACCGAGGGTCATTGCCCTTCATGATTGTGATATAGTTGATTACAGCAGAGACATGCTTGCAAGGCTCTGTTATCCTGTAGTGAATCCAAACCTTGACTATGAATTCTGCAAGGGTTATTACAGCCGTGTAACAGACAGGCTCCACGGAAGGGTTACGAGGCTGTTGGTCTTCCCCCTTATAAGGGCCCTCCAGAAAATCATCGGCTTTACCCCGCTGCTTGTATATTTTGACAGCTTCCGGTACCCCCTTGCCGGAGAATTTTCCATGAATGTCGAGCTTGCAAGGGTTATCAGAATTCCGGCTGACTGGGGACTTGAGGTTGGTGTTCTGGCAGAGGTACACCGGAACTCCGCAACCAGGAGGATATGTCAGGTGGATATTGCAGAAAATTACGAACATAAACATCAGGAGCTGTCACCTGACGATGCCTCCAGGGGGCTCATGAAGATGTGCATAGACATCAGCAAATCCCTCTTCAGGACACTTGCCTCCGAGGGCGTTATCTTCTCCGAGGGTTTTTTTAAGGCACTTATCGCCACATATGTCCGGACTGCACAGGACATGCTTAAGAGGTTTGAGGATGATGCCGCGATAAACGGACTATTCTTTGACCGGCATGCTGAAAGCCTCGCTGTGGAGACATTTACAAATGGTATAAAGATCGCCGCAGAAATCATCATGAAAGACCCGCTTGGTGTACCGTTGATACCGAGTTGGGACAGGGTCACATCCGCTATTCCCGACATACTGAACAAGCTCAGGGAGGCCGTGGAGGAAGACAACAAGGTTTGATCCAGGAACTGATTTGTCTACAGATACCATTGCATAGTTTTGAGTTAAAAAAAGGAGGGGGATATGAAGGCTGTAGAGATAGCGATGAAGATGGAGGAGGATGCCATTAAATTTTATTCAGAGGCTGCGGGAAACACCGCTCACCCCTTTGGGAAAAAGATGTTTGAGTCCTTTGCGCTGGATGAAAAGAGGCATCTTGAGATGCTCAAAGACATTTTTAAGGGTCTCAACATTGAGATCAGGGAGGGAGGGCCCGGAGAGGCTGTAAAATCCATATTTGAGACCCTGAAATCCGAAATGATGGAGAGGGTCAAGGCCACAACTGATGAGATAAATGCCCTGAAAATGGCCCTGGATATGGAGAAAGAGGGCTTTGAATACTATAAAAAGGTCACTACCGGGACCTCTGACGCAAAGGAAAAGACACTCTTTCAGAGGCTTGCCGGGGAAGAGGAAAAACACTACAATATACTTCAGAACACCTATGCCTTTCTCTCAGACACCGGCAACTGGTTTATGTGGGACGAACATGCCGTTGTCGATGGCGGCACCCCATGGGCGTGATGGATTGACGATTGAGTATTGACAATCGACGATTCTTAAACAGTAGCCGGATAATCAGGTTCATGCTACCTCAACCCAAGCACATCAAGCATATCGTACAGTCTCGGATTACGGCCATAGACCCATAGCGCAGCCCTTATTGCACCCGTTGCAAAGGTATCCCTGTTTGATACCTTGTGGATAATCTCTATTCTCTCACCCGTTCCGGCAAACATAACGGTATGTTCTCCCACAATGTCGCCGCCCCTGATGGTCTGGATACCGATCTCCTTTCTGCCCCTCTCACCTATCAGCCCCTTTCTGGCATATATAGCTACTTCTTCAAGATTCCTCCCAAGCGCTTCAGCTACCACCTGGGCCAATTTAAGGGCTGTGCCGCTGGGGGCATCCGTTTTCAGCCTGTGGTGTGCCTCTATTATCTCTATGTCATAGTCATCGCCAAGGACCACTGCAACATCCTTCAACACCTTGAACAAAAGATTCACCCCTACAGACATGTTTGGTGCCATAACACATGGAATATTGCGTGTAAGTGCCGTGACCTCCTGCATATCCTCCTTGCTGAAGCCGGTAGTCCCTATGACCATCGCCTTCTCCTTCTCTGATGCAACCCTGAGATTGTGAACCGTTGAGAGCACTGATGTGAAATCAATTACTACATCGGTCCTGTCAATCAGATCCTCGATTTTATCACCAAGTGGGATATTGGCTTCACCCATCCCGATAATCACTCCTATATCCTGTCCGATCTTTTTATGTCCCTTGCGTTCAAGGGCTCCTACAAGGTTTATCTCGGGATGATCAATACACAGGGCAGCAATCCTGCTTCCCGTCCTTCCCGTAGCTCCGGCAACTGTTACATTTATCATGGCTTTCCTCCTCCGTCAAACTCAATCAACTATCATAACAAATATCCCTTTAACATGAAAAGCACGGACGTCGGGAGTAGAACTATTTTCCAGGTACTTGATAGTCGTGTACACGAGATTGCCCTTGTTATTACCGATACTGACCCTTGTTATACTGACTTAACACGCTGAGATTTCCCGCTGTCACTATAATCAGAATATATCTTCTCAAAGCCGGATATCTCCATCCTGCATGCAGGACACCGGCTCGCCCGGAATATGATTATCTCATCCCGTCATTTGACAACTACAGAAGGAACTGTAGTAAGATATACGGCAGAATTGCAAGAGCAGCAAGGATAAAGATAGCCAATTCCGGCTATAGAACAAAATCAAATTAACAATACGGCTATACCATGGATCAGGAACTCGTTGCTGTTATCCTGCCCAACGGCACAATCCAGCTGGAATGGGTTGACCCGCAGGATAAGATCAATAAAAGCACACATATATTACAGCGGGAAATCTTTAAACGCTTTCAGGAGGACCCTTCCTCCTGCCTGCTCTTTCTGGGGTTTTGCAACCAGACGGTGCGATTAAGCCCTTCTCTCGGCTTTCTGAGAGACTTTTCTCATCTCTTTGCTCAAAGGTTAAGCCACACCCCTGACCTCGAGTTCATCCGCTACAAGGTTGTTGTTCCCCTTGAAAAGAATGAAATAATGGAGACCCTGAGCAGAGCCCCGTTTATGACCGGCGGGGAATACCTTAATGAGGATATTCTCAAGGCGCTGTGGACAGGATTAAACACCGGATTTCAACAGGAAATAAAAAAACATAAAGGAACAGTCGAGAGTTTTATCAAAAATTACAGCCCGGATATCCATCTTGTCGGCCGGGTTTATTTTCATCTTGTGGAAAACAAAAGAAGTGAGGAGTTCCCCTTTGCCTTTCTTGCAACATACTCAACGGGCCTTAATAAAAAGGGCGAATCCAGACACCTCCCGCTCAGATACGCATTGGAAGAGTATGACCATGACAGCCGCAAACTCCTGGACCTTCTGACCACAGTTCATTTGGCTGCCGGGGAGAGCAGTCTCATTGCCGGGCTTCTGGATTCCGGAGAGGTTTTTCATCCCCTGTCATGGTCATCAAGGGAGGCGTTTCAATTCCTCAAGGAGATTGCCTTTTACGAAAGCTGCGGGATTTTATGCCGGATACCTGACTGGTGGAAAGGAAGGGGGTCACCTTTCAGGGTAAATCTAACTGTCGGCAAGGCCCCTCCCTCTCATCTCGGGATGGATTCCGTCCTGAATTTTAACGCACAATTACTTCTTGGGGATGAGGTTATCAGTGAGGAAGAAGTGCGCAGGATACTCGCTGAGTCCGAGGGGCTGGCCTACATCAAGGGGAAATGGATTGAGGTGAATCGCGAAAAACTTAACCAGGCCCTCAGGGCCTTTGAACAGGCCAGGCAGGCGGAATCCGAAGGGTTGACACTCAGAGATGTCATGAGTATGCAAATGGGGGCCAGGGCCTCCCTTGACGATCCCTCAGGAAACAGCCTTGTAGAAGTTTCAAACGGAGAGTGGCTCGCCTCTGTTGTTGAAAGGTTGAGGCACCCGGAGATGATTAAATCCATCCGTCCCGGCAAGGAGTTTAAGGGCGTTCTGCGGGGGTATCAGCAGAAGGGATTGAACTGGCTGCATTTCCTCTATTCTCTCAGGTTTGGGGCCTGTCTGGCAGATGACATGGGGTTGGGCAAGACCATTCAGGTCCTTGCGTTTTTAACGCTATTAAAGCAAAAGAAGGCCGGTTGCAGTCTGCTCATCGTTCCAGCCTCCCTGTTATCAAACTGGCAGAATGAGATCAAGCGCTTTGCCCCGTCCTTAAATTTCCTTATTGCTCATCCTGGAGTTAATCCCGAGAGCAGGAAGATACTCAAGGAGGATAGCTTCAGTAATAACTACGACCTTGTCATCACGACCTATGCCCTCATCCAGAAATATGACTCCCTAAAATCATCCGATTGGTATTATGTCATCCTGGACGAGGCCCAGGCCATTAAAAATCCCGGCACAAAGCAGAGCAGGGCAGTCAAGCAATTGAAATCCTTTAACCGGATTATTCTTACCGGAACACCCATAGAAAACAGGCTGTCCGATCTCTGGTCCCTGTATGATTTTATCAATCCCGGTCTGTTGGGCAATCTACGCGAGTTTGCAGCATATACAAAAGGTCTGAATGACCATCCCGATAAATACGGCCGTTTGAAAGATGTTATCAGCCCCTATCTCCTCAGACGCCTGAAGACCGATAAATCCATTATCTCTGATCTGCCGGACAAGATAGAGATGAAGACCTATTCAGATTTAAGCAGGAAACAGATTCTCCTGTACAAGAAATTGGTTAACGATATCGGCAGGGCACTGAAGGAATCAGAGGGCATACAACGCAAGGGCATAATACTGTCGTCACTCATGAAGTTTAAACAGTTATGCAACCACCCGGGACAGTATCTTGACAACAAGGACTATAACGAACAGGACAGCGGGAAATTCCAGCGGTTAAGGGATATCTGCGAGACCATATTCGAAAAGAGGGAGAAGGTACTGGTCTTCACACAGTTTAAGGAGATCACCACAGCGCTTCATGATTTTCTGCAGACCATCTTTAACCGGGAAGGATTAATCTTGCACGGCAGCATCCCTGTTGCCCGGAGAAAAAAGATTATCGAGCGGTTTCAAAGCAGGGAGTATGTTCCTTTCTTTATCCTGTCAGTGAAGGCCGGTGGTGTAGGGCTTAATCTGACGGAGGCCAATCATGTTATTCACTTTGACAGGTGGTGGAACCCGGCAGTTGAGAACCAGGCAACAGACAGGGTCTTTCGTATCGGGCAGACAAAAAAAGTGATCGTACACAAGTTTATAACAAAGGGGACTGTGGAAGAAAAGATTGACTTGATGCTCGAAGAAAAGACCGCCTTGTCCGAAAACGTGCTCCGGAGTTCAAGCGAAAACTGGATTACGGAAATGGACAATGAAAAAATACTGGATTTATTTAAACTTAGCCTTTAACTAGAGTTTGTGTATAAAGTCGAACAGTTGTCTTTTTCTGTCATTCCGGCTTGTCCGGAATCGTTCTATAATAAGGATTCCCGACTCGCTCCACTTGCGGGAATGACAAATGACGGCACTTTATACACAGCCTTTAACTAATTGACAAGAGGAGGACTTATTATGTCTTACTGGAGATCTTTTGGCCCTTATGTAACTGTTGCTGAAAAACGGGCAAAGGCAGAGAAAAAAATGAAGGCGCTTCGCA
>BTTF01000097.1:0-7731 GCA_036244995.1 bacterium
ACAAAGGTATCACTTTTTGAAGAAACCTCAACCTTCGTTATCGAGCCATGGAATGTTATTCTCCTCAATGATAACCGGCATACTTTCGATGAGGTGATTATTCAATTGATAAAGGCTACAGGATGTTCCCCTGAGCAGGCAAGTGAGATCTCATGGCAAGCACATACACAGGGAGAGGCCCTTTGTTATACAGGACCAGGAGAGCGTTGCGAACATGTAGCATCCATACTGGAGGAGATAGAGCTCAGGGTAAGATTGGAGCGTGCATGAAAGACTGTTCAGGATTCAAAATTTGTTTGTGTAATGGTACGGAGATTATACCTTTGCATATGGGACAAAACCATAGCTTTCATATATTATTTGTGCCTCTCTGGAGAGGATAAAAGAAAGGAACTTCTCTGCATTTTGAGGGTTCGCTGCATTCCTGAGTTTGGTGATATAATAATTTACCCTATGACGCTGGTCAAGCCTTTCTCCCACTTCTACAACCTCAAACCCAAGGCCTTCCTGCTTTGCATGTACTGCCTCGGTTGCCCAGACAGGCCCGGCGTCTACAGTCCCCTTTCTCAGCCTCAGAGGCGTCTCCCTGTGATGGACAATTGTGAGAATGGTACTGCCCTCAGCCCTCTTTTCCTCCATTATCCTCCTGACAAGTGCCTTGCCCCCGGCCCCTTCATACATATCTACAATATATTTTGTAATGTCTTCGAGGGCTCCTGGTTGTGATATGCGGACATCGTCCCTGCCGAGGTCACCGACGTTCCTGATATTGGCCGGATTCCCCTCCGGTACCATAAGAATAATCCTGTTATGGAGGTAGATGTGGTATTCATCGACAAGTCCCCGGATGGCAAGTTCTTCCGTTGCATCTTTTGTTACCGAGGTATATATGTCAGGCCTGCCGGTTATTATTCTGCCCTGAAACAGGGCGCCACCGGCAAGTATCTGCCTCAATTCAAGGCCCGGCGGAAGTGTTTCATAAAAGATATTTTCTACCTCGGGGTGTTTCTTCTGAAATACCCCGAGCAATTCTTCCATAACCATGTATTGATTACCGGCCATAAAGAGGACGAGCCGGGCATCTTCCATGATCTCCAGGTTGTGCAGGTCATCCCTGCGGGTTGACGGTATTTCGGGATATTCTTCGTTTTTTGATAGTGTTGCCATGACTATTGCTATTATAGCCATGAGAGTCGGCAGGGTCAAGCCGGCAGCAAGTCAGCCTGTGCTATAATGAATGGGATGACTTACCCGGAGGCAATAAAGCAGGGTTTTAAAGTTGCAAACCGTAACTGGCAACTTGTGCTTGTCCGGATTGCAGTGACAGTGCTGAGCTGTATAGGGTTTTTCTTCATCGTGGCAATCCCTCTTGTCATTGCATTATTAATCATAGGGATCAGCCCTGTGTTTTTCTCCCGGATTGAAAGTGCCCCTGATATCCTCATGACCCAATACTTTGGCATAGTAATCGTTGGCGCTCTCCTGTTGCTCCTTTATATACTCATTGTGTCCACAGCGGGGCTTTATGTCTTTGCCGCCGCTGCAGGAACTATTGCGCGTACCGTCAGGGATGAGTCTCGGAAATTCAGCATGAAGGTCTTCTTTGAAGAAGGAAAGCGGCTTTTTTCTCCCATGCTCAGATTTATTAGCATTATGGGGCTTCTTGCTATAGGTGTTATTGTGTGTTATGCAATCTCAGGTGTAATTGTTGCGGCTGTCATTACATACGCAAAGTCACAGTCCCTTGCGCTCTCCATGTTCCTGGGCGTCTTTTTTGCCCTCATAGGTGTTATCTCGGGGTTTTTCATCATCTTCGGCCTTCTCTCATTGACTGTTTACGGCCTGGCTGCCATTAGCCTGAAGGGCTCAAGGCCGGTGGCTGTCGTAACTGAAACAACAAGATACTTATTGAAAAATCCTTCTGCTTTCTATCTTTACGTAATAATGGCCTCTCTATATATAATCTTCAGCCTTATCCTTGCCTTGGCCGGGTTGCCGCTAAAGGTAGTTCCCTTTATCGGATTAATCCTGAGTCTTCCCTATCAGCTCTTAATCTATGCCCTGCAGGGATATGCCGGACTGTTTATACTTGCGGTAGCCTTTGTTTATTATTATCAAACGGAACTATCAAGCCTGACAGAGGATTCAGGAGCTGCAGAAGTTGCCGGAACAGAATCCTGAATATTTATGTTTTAACGTGAAAACGTCCACTCAGGGGACTGATATTTCTGTCTTTGAAACTGAACGGCAAGTACCTTCTCCTCTTCAGTCAGTCCCATAGGCAATAGTTTTACCCCGAATATTTCTTCAAAGGCTTTTAAAATCGCTCTCTTTAATTCGTCAGGTGAGAGTGTGGGCAAATGATCCCTCAGCCCTGTCATGGTCAGGGATATCTTTTCGGTATCAGTGTTCCTGAAGACCCGTGTCATGAGCCCCGGGTCTATCACCATCTGAATAGAGCCCTGCTGGAGGAACCCCTCCTTCCACCGCTTCTGTGCCGAGCCGATTACCTTCCTCCTGTTGATGGAGAGTTCACCATATGAGACGGACTGAAAACAGAGGGCGCTTCCTGTAAGTATGCGACCCTTTTCCCTGCGATTCTTCATTTCGACCTCTATGCCGAGGGATTTAAGGGCAGTGTAAAAGGCCCTGCTCAGGTGTCCGTAGGTGCTCAGCAGGCCCTCGGAAAAGCAGGGCAGGGCATTTCTTGATGCGAAACTGTAGGTAATCTCCCTGCCATGCAAAATAGCGCGGCCTCCGGTAGGACGCCTTACGATGGGGATGCCCCTGTATTCGCAGTAACTCTTGTCTATCTCTTCTGTCTTCTGAAAGCAGCCCAGACTTACAGACGGCACAGCCCAGCCATAAAACCTAAGCGTAGGTGGGACCCTGCCCTTCAATGCCATCTCTGCAATCGCCTCATCAACGGCCATATTGCAGGAGGCATCAGAGAGGCCTGTATCTATATATCTCCATGTTGATTTCATAAAGCAAAAGCATTCCTTCAGACCCTTGTGTGTATCCCACACTCAATTATACTATCGACTCACAAAACCTCAGAATTTTATTATATACTGATAGTATGAAAATGGGACAGCCGGTAAAAGGGTGTGTGAGACTGAAGGCTGAACTTTTTAGTATGGAGGCAGGGACTTTATACTAAACTCAAAGCCGTCCATTGAAGGGAATATAGAAACTCTGTTAAGCTATCGCCTGCGAAGGAGGTGTCTATGAAGAAGGAGAAACTTGTGGAGATATGTGCTGTTTGTGCATGGAGGGCCACCTGCCGGAAAAAGTTTTCCATATCAGGAAAGGATATAAGGTGCCCTGACTTTGTGAGGGACCTGAGTATAAAGGCAGAAGAAAAGACCGGGGAAGAGGAAAAACAAGAGCATAAGAAGTGATTTTGTATTATGGTATAATACCGGCAAACCGGCAAGACCTGCATGGAGGTATTGAATGGAGGAAATGAGATTAAAAGAACTGCTGAGAGAGGTTGTTGTAGAGGTCTTTGAAGAGAAGACTGCAATTTTTGCCACAAAGGACGACCTCAAGGCCTTTGCCACAAAGGACGACCTCAAGGCCTTTGCCACAAAGGACGACCTCAAGGCCTTTATAACAAAAGAGGAGTTTTTGGAGTTTGAAAGAAGGCTTACCAATGCCCTTAACGGGATCAGAGAGGGAGTGAGGCTGTCTCTTTATGAGATAGAGAAAAGGCTTGGCGAGATTGAGAGCAAACTCAGATTTTATGATTTCAATTTTGTAGTAAATCAGAACGATGCTATTATGAGAACCATGAAGGATATATATCAGGAACTGACCTTTACCAGCGCAAGGCTGCGGGAACATGATGCACGGTTAGCTACTGTTGAGGCTGTCGTAAAGAAGTAACCCGGACCTCCTGTACACAGATAAGCAGAGTGTTATGAGGAATCGGCAAGGAGTTGACAAGACAGTAGCGTAGCTGCCGGTAAATTTCAATCATGGATATAAAAGCGATCCAGAAAAGGCTTGGGGATTTTGCGGAAGAACGAAACTGGGAGCAGTTTCACAGCCCCAAGAACCTGACCATGGCCCTGAGTGCCGAGGCGGCTGAGCTCCTTGAGCTGTTTCAATGGCATACTGAGGAGCAGTCAAGGACGATTGTTGACTCCGGGAGTGATATGGCACGTGTAAGGGAAGAGGTTGCCGATGTCTTTATCTATCTTGCAAGGCTGGCGGATAAATTGGGTATTGACATTGAAAGGGAAGTCTTTAAAAAAATGGAACTCAATGAGAAGAAATATCCTGTGGAGCTGTCAAGGGGCAATGCTACAAAGTATAACAGGAGACAGGAAAGAAAGGGTACTTAAACTTAATCAGGGAGGCTTATTATGTTTATGCCGCTTATCCGGAAGAGGAGAAGTATCAGAAAGTTCCTGAAAAAGGAGGTGGAAGCTGAAAAGATCGATCAGCTTGTTGAGGCAGCGCTTCGCTCTCCTTCATCAAGGGGACTCAACCCATGGCAATTCATTATTGTTACGGAAAGAGATTTGCTTAAAAAACTTTCAAAGGCTAAAAAACACGGCTCGTCTTTCCTCAATAATGCCCCGCTCGGGGTGGTCGTATGTGCTGATCCTGCAAAATGTGACGTCTGGATTGAAGATGCCTCCATAGCTTCTACATATATCCAGCTGGCGGCAGAGTCTCTGGGGCTGGGGAGCTGCTGGGTGCAGATCAGGGACAGGATACAGGATAAAAGTTATACGGCAGAAGAGTATGTTTCCGGTGTCCTGAACATACCCGGGAACCTCAGGGTAGAATCTGTTATTGCAATAGGATATCCTGATGAAAAGAAACCCCCTCACAGCCGGGAGGAACTGCAATATGAAAAAGTGCACCTTGATCTCTACGGCAGGTCATATGTATCCCGAATCCCGGGATAAACCAGCATCGGGCAGCGTAAAGGAGAGACATGATAACTCCTGAACGGTTTTAAAGTATCACGCTTCACCTGAATGGTGAGTCGTGATAATTTCCTCGGAGGAGGGCTGGAGGCCCGACGAGAATGAGTGAAGGGGGTATAATGTCTCTCCTCAAAACCATGTCTCGCTGGATATGGGTGGGAAATAAAAGACCCGCCGGGACACGGGGTCCGCCTTACAGGTGCCTTTCCAGTTCCCCTTCAACAGGCACAAACTCAGCCTCATAAGGCGCTGGCTCCCTGCCAAAGCATATCCCCTGCTGTTCAAAGAGCGAGACTATATTTAAATCAACCAGCCTCTGTTTAATGGCATCTTTTGTAGGCATGTAGTAGACCTTCCGCCCCCGGACCTTTACCACAGTTACTCCGTCAATCCCGTGCAAAAGGAGTCTTACGGCCGCAGCGCCTGCCTCCTTGCCGAAGTTTACGTCAAAGGCAGAGCTATGCCCTGACCTTACAAGATGTCCCGGAATTACCTCCCGGATTTCCGGCAGTTCATAAACGCCGGGGACATAAAACCCTTTCTTCTTCATAAACTCCCTGATCCCGGGGTCGGTATTCATCCTCTGCTCAAGCTGTTTCCTGACATATCTTCCTGCCCCCGAGAGTTTTCTATGACCGAATGCATCAACTCCTGCCGCTTCATCATAGATGTGCTCACCCTTTGCATCTGTAATGCCCTCTGATACAACGATGGTATAGGTTCCTGCCTTTACGTCACTGCGTTCAACCCTCTGCATGTACCTCATCTTCATGTGTCTGTAGACCTCATTGAAGTCAACAGGAATTTCAGGTATGAGGATGCAGTCTGCTTCTGCACCAACCCCTCCCCTGAAGGCGGTATGCCCCACGTATCTTCCAAAGACCTCCACAATCATTATGCGGTTGTGGCTCAGTCCCGTGGTCTTCAGTTCCTCTGTAAACCGGGCGATACGGTTTAAGGAAGAGTCTCCGCCCACACTATAGGGCTGCAGGTCGAGGTCCATGGTCTTCGGGACATGCACGCATGATATGCCGCGCTCTGCAAGGTCAACCATGACGGAGCCGGTATCGTCACCGCCGCTGATGACAAGGCCGTCTATGTTGAACTTGTTCAGCCCGTCCTTGATCTTCCTGTACTTGTCCGGGTCTTTTATCTTCGATATCTTTACCCTTGAATGCCCGGCCTCAGACCCAGCGAGATTTGCATCAATGCTGTCAACCCTTCCAGGTGTAAGAACAACCGGGGCCTCCATATCGATCAGGTTGTACAGACCGACATAGCCATTTGGTATTACAAGGGTTTCAACCCCCATGCCATGAGCTGTCTGGGTTACTGATTTGACAACGGCATTAAGCCCGCCGCAATCTCCCCCGCATGTTATAATTCCTATCCTCTTGATGTCCCTCATAGCTCCCCCCTGTTTCCGATGATTTTGGTGGTGACTGCATGCTACGGTATTCCTTAAGAAGTTTTCCGGATAAAGGTATTCTTAAACTATAGTTGGAGTTTAGCAGAGGGAAAGGGGCTATGACAAGGCCGGAGTCAGTCCATCCCTTTAACCTTCTCGCAGGAATTGCTCAAAACAGGTTATAATTCAGCCTGAAACGCACAAGGTTAAACAGAGACGATTGCAGCCGTAAGATTAGCTTGACATAACGATGAATGTCCGGTAGACTGTTTAATGAGGGAGAATGGAGGGAAATATGATCGAGGAATTAATCAGGAATAACCGCAGTTGCAGGCGCTTTTACCAGGACGAGGCTGTTGCTGAAGAGACCTTGAAGGGGTTCGTCAATCTTGCAAGACTTTCAGCATCGGCAGGGAATCTCCAGCCACTCAAATATATCCTCTCAAAGGATCCGGAGAAAAATGACAAGATATTTTCATGCCTGACATGGGCCGGTTATCTGCGGGACTGGCCCGGCCCCCCGGAAGGCGAGCGGCCTTCTGCATATATCGTTGTTTTAGGCGATGCAGAGATATGCATAAACTTCTGGTGCGACCATGGAATAGCAGCCCAGAGCATTATGCTTGGTGCCAGGGAAAAGGGGCTTGGCGGGTGCATCATAGGCTCTGTAAACAGAAAAAGACTCAGCGAGCTGCTGAACATCCCGGAAAGATACGAGGTGCTTATTGTTCTTGCAATCGGAAAGCCAAAGGAAGAGGTTGTTATTGAAGAAATTGCAACAGGAGAGAGCATAAAGTACTGGCGTGACGAAAAGGGCGTTCACCATGTGCCCAAAAGAAGGCTTGAGGATATAATCACACTGTAGCCTCAGGGTCTCCCCGAAAGCTTTCGGGGGGGGGGTTGTCTTATCCGGAAGAGAAATCGGAAGAACCTCTTTTTGTTATAGCCCTGTAAAAGAGAAGGACTATGCCGAGGGTAAGGGCGGAGTCGGCCAGGTTAAAGGCCGGCCAGTGGTATTTGCCCACATAGAGGTCGAGGAAATCGACTACATGACCGAGCCTTATCCTGTCTACGAGGTTACCCAGAGCCCCACCGAGGACAAATGACAGTGAGAGCCCGTCGTCCTTTCCCTTTATGATCATGAAGGAGATTATCCCTATTGCAATAAAGGAGATAATTATAAAGAAGATCGGGCTCAGTCCCTGAAACATGCCAAAGGCAGCCCCCGGATTTCTGACGCTCACGATCCGGAAAAACGGCAGTATCTGAATACTTTCGTAAGGGTGAATATACCTGACGATGATAAGCTTTGTTGCCTGGTCAAGGACCAGGACGATCAGTGATATGATAAAACAGGTTATTGCAGGCTTTTTAATA
>BTTF01000098.1:0-7576 GCA_036244995.1 bacterium
CTTAAGGAACATCCGGATATCTTTCTTCCTGACGAGAAGGAGCTGATGTTTTTCAGTCATCATTACGACAAGGGGGTCGGATGGTATGAAAAGTTCTTTGAAGGCCGCCATGGACAGAAGTGTGCCGGAGACATATCACCAACATATCTGAGTTCACCACAGGCAGCCGCACGCATCTACAGGCACTTCCCTGATGTGAAGCTGATCGTGTCTCTCCGTAATCCTCCGGAGCAGGTATATTCATTGTATAAATTGTGGCTGGCCAGGAGTTATACTGACAAGGATATAGGCATTGCCATAGAAGAGGAGAAAGAGTTTCTGGACAATATTCTCTACTGGAGGCATTTGTCGAGGTATCTGGAATTCTTTGACCGGGAAAACATCCTCGTCCTGTTTTTTGAGGACCTCAAGGAGGACCCGAAGGCATATCTTAAACAGGTATACGGATTTCTGGAAGTTGAGGAGCGTTATCCGGAGAGTATATATGAAAAATACAATCAATACAGAAAGCCACGGAATATGATAGTGGAAAATATCATAACCGGTACCGGCGACCTGCTTCGGAGGCTGAGGCTTCTTAAGTTCAAGTCGCTTCTCAATAACATCGGTGTCAGTGAGTGGATAAAGAAGTTTAATACAAAGAGAGAGAAAAAGGACGAGATGCCCAAAGAGGTTCGCAGCCGTATTAACGAATATATAAAAGACGACAAGCACAGGCTTGAAGAGTTTGTGGGAAGGGACCTCTCTTTCTGGAGCTGACCGGAGTTAATTATGCCGATTATTCTTGTTACCAATGATGACGGAATACATTCAGAAGGGCTCATGGCCTTGTACAGGGCCATGGGAGATATTGCAGAGCCCTATATCGTAGCGCCTGACAGGGAAAAGAGCGCTGTCAGTCATACCCTCACCATGCACCGGCCCCTCAAGGTTGAAGAGGTAAAGGAAAAAATTTATACCGTGAACGGAACACCGACCGACTGTGTTGTAGTAGCAGTTGAGAAGGTGCTTCCAGAGAAACCCGTAATGGTAATATCAGGCATAAATCGCGGGGCAAACCTTGGTGACGACATTACCTACTCGGGAACGGTCTCTGCTGCAATAGAGGGTACGATATTCGGTATTCCTTCCGTGGCGGTCTCCACAGTCCTTACTGATGAAAAGCCCATCTGTTTTGACGCTGCTGCAAGCTTCTCCAGGAGGCTCGTCAGATTTGTCCTTCAGGGGGGGCTTCCGCCGGACACAATCCTTAATGTGAATGTACCGGATATCCCGGAAGATGAGGTGAAGGGCATCAAATTCACCAGACAGGGTAAAAGAGTATATGATAATGCGATCCACGAAACCCTTGACCCCTGGGGGAGAAAACATTTCTGGATAGGCGGCGGCATACCGTCATGGGAAGAAGGTAATGATACGGATTTCAATGCTGTTACCAATGGATATATCTCAATAACCCCGATACACCTTGACCTCACCAATTACGAGGCACTGACCTATCTGAGAGAGAACTGGAGGGACCTTGCCTGATACCAAAAAACTTTATGACGTTATAGTTATCGGTGCCGGACCTGCCGGCATCTTTGCAGTGCTTGAGCTGCTGAAAAAAGCCCCCCACGCAAAGATACTGCTGATTGAAAAGGGTAGGGACATTGACCGGAGAAAGTGTCCGATGATGCAGGGAAAAAGTTCCTGTGCATCATGTGGCATATGCGACCTGCTGAGCGGATGGGGCGGGGCAGGGGCTTTCAGTGACGGTAAACTAAATCTCTCCTCCGATGTGGGAGGTCACCTTGCCAGGTATATGGACAAAGAGACACTTGAGGGTCTTATCAGGTATGTGGATGATGTGTACAGGCAATACGGCGCTCCTGAAAAGGTATTCGGTGGGTCACCGGAGGAGATAGACAGTATAAAGAACCTTGCATCAAAAAACGACCTTCTGTTCGTTCCCACAAGGATAAGACATATCGGCACTGAACGGTGCAAGGAAGTCCTGGAGCGGATGCGGGTATATATTAATGAAAAGATAGACGTTTTATTTAACACGAAAGTAACGAAGATTATTGTTGACGGGAATAAAGCCACAGGAGTAAAAGTAATTACCGGTGAAGAGTACAAAGGGCGGTTTATCCTGTCAGCGCCGGGCCGTGAGGGGTCAAGATGGCTTGAGAGGGAGGCCAGGAGACTGAAACTGACACTTCTGAACAACCCTGTGGATGTGGGGGTGCGTGTTGAGGTGCCTGCCTCTGTCATGGAACCGCTCACCTCTGTCACCTATGAACCAAAGCTTATTTATTATTCAAAGGCATTTGATGACAGGGTCAGGACCTTCTGTGTCAATCCCTACGGAGAGGTCGTCAAGGAATACCTTAAAGGCGTCTGGACGGTGAATGGCCACAGCTATGCACGCCACAAGACAGGCAACACGAACTTTGCCCTGCTCGTGAGCACCTATTTTACAGAGCCTTTTAAAGAGCCCATATCTTACGGCAGGTACATTGCTCGCCTTGCTAATTTTCTGGGGCAGGGTGTTATTGTACAGAGGCTCGGAGACCTCAGACGGGGCAGGCGCTCAACTCCTGAACGGATATCCTCAGGCATTGTGGAGCCCACGCTTAAGGATACCACACCCGGAGACCTCAGTTTTGTTCTCCCCTACAGGTACCTTACCGATATAATTGAGATGATAGAGGCCCTTGACCGGATTGCCCCGGGTGTTAACTCCAGACATACCCTGCTCTATGGTGTGGAGGTCAAGTTCTATTCAATGCAGATAAAGCTTACTCCGGAGTTAGAGTCGGAGATAGAAAACCTCTTTGCCATAGGTGATGGTGCAGGGGTAAGCCGGGGCCTTGTTCAGGCCTCAGCATCAGGCGTGATGGCAGCAAGGGCTGTTCTTAAGAGGATGTAATCTATGGATTACGAAGAGCTGAGAAGGCTGCTGGTTGAGACCCAGCTTATACCTAGGAGGATCAGGGACCAGCGCGTAATAAAAGCAATGCTGAAGGTGCCGCGTCACCTTTTTGTGGATGAGCCCTTACAGTATAAGGCATACGACGACATGGCCCTCCCGATCGGGGATGGTCAGACCATCTCCCAGCCCTATATGGTTGCGGTAATGACCGAATTTCTTGAGTTAAAGGGCAATGAGCGGGTGCTTGAGGTCGGCACGGGTTCAGGATATCAGGCAGCCATACTTGCCGAGCTTGCCGCAGAGGTGTTTTCCATTGAACGAATGGAGCGCCTGGCACTCAGGGCGCGGGAGCGTCTCAGGAATTTAGGGTATGACAACGTACACGTAATAACAGGTGACGGGACTGCAGGATTGCCTGAAAAGGCACCTTTTGACAGGATCATCATAACTGCCGGTACTCCACAGATACCCGAGCCCATCAGGGAACAGCTTGCCGACAATAGCATCCTTGTTGCCCCTGTTGGTGCAAGATTCAGTCAGCAATTGATCAGGCTCAGGAAAGAAAAAGGCAAAATAACCGAGGAATATCATACTCCCTGCGTATTTGTACCCCTGGTGGGTGAATATGGCTGGAAAGAATAAGTGGATATATGATAAAATCTAAAGCTGAACTAAAACTATAAAACAGTCTTTCAAGGAGTTGAAGAGAACATGAGGATGTCAGGTGCGGAAATATTAATAGAATCTCTGAAGAGGGAAGGTGTTAAACATATCTTTGGATATCCTGGCGGAGTTGTCCTGAACATATTCGACCTGCTCTATGAGAACGAGGATTTTCAGGTAATCCTGACCCGGCATGAGCAGGGGGCAGTACATGCTGCCGACGGATATGCACGCTCAACAGGAAAGCCCGGTGTTGCCCTTGTTACCTCAGGACCCGGTGCAACCAATACCGTGACGGGTATAGCCACTGCATATATGGATTCAGTTCCCCTTGTTGTTCTGACAGGACAGGTTTCAACTGACTTGATTGGAAACGATGCCTTTCAGGAGGCCGATATTGTTGGAATCACAAGGCCTTGCACCAAGCATAACTACCTTGTAAAGGACGTTAAAGACCTTGCCGGGACCATCAGGGAGGCCTTTTATATCGCTACCACAGGCCGGCCCGGCCCTGTACTGATAGACATTCCAAAGGACGTCACAGTAGACAAGACAGCTTTTAAATGGCCTGAACAGGTTAGCATTCGCAGTTACAATCCTACATATGAAGGCAACAAATGGATGATAAAACAGGCCGCGCGTACCATACAGAAGGCTAAAAAGGCCGTTATTATTGCCGGAGGAGGAGTAATCCTCTCCAATGCAGCCAGGGAGCTGAAAGAACTCGTCGAGTTTACAGAGGTGCCGGTTACCATGACCCTGATGGGGCTTGGCGACTACCCGGGTGCAAACGAACTCTCCCTTGGTATGCCTGGCATGCACGGCACCTACTATGCCAATAAGGCCATTCAGGAATCAGACCTGATAGTAGCAGTGGGTATCAGATTTGACGACAGGGTTACCGGAAGGGTAAAGGATTTTGCCCCTCATGCAAAGATTATTCATATAGATATCGACCCCACATCCATAAGGAAGAATGTCAGGGTTGATATACCGATTGTCGGTGATGCAAAGAGGATACTGAAGGTTATGCTCGGCATATTAAAGGAAGAGGGCAAGACCCAATGGGAACCTGTACGCAAGGCCTGGCTCAAACAGATAGATGTGTGGAAGAAGGAACATCCCCTCGGTTATGTGTATAGTGATACCGTCATAAAGCCCCAGTATGTTGTTGAAAAGTTGTATGAACTGACAAAGGGCAATGCCATCATATCCACAGAGGTTGGTCAGAATCAGATGTGGGCTGCACAGTTTTATAAATATGACAAGCCCCGCACCCTGTTGACCTCAGGCGGGCTTGGGACAATGGGCTACGGATTCCCGGCAGCAATGGGTGCACAGGTAGCCAATCCCGGCAAGACAATCATTGATATTGCCGGAGACGGAAGCATACAAATGAACATCCAGGAACTTGCAACCTGCGTGCTTTACAAGCTGCCGGTAAAGGTGGCGATTTTGAATAATCAGTATCTCGGAATGGTGAGGCAGTGGCAGGAGCTCTTTTACGGGGAACGTTATTCCTGCAGCCATCTCGATACGGTACCGGACTTTGTCAAGGTTGCAGAAGGGTACGGAGCCGTGGGGCTGAGGGCCGTAAAGCCATCAGAGGTTGTGCCCGTCATAAAGGCAGCCCTCAAGGTAAAAGACAGGCCTGTCTTTATGGACTTTGTTGTTGACTGGAAGGAAAAGGTATTCCCGATGGTACCTGCCGGAGCTGCTATTGATGAGATGATGCTCGGTGAAGAAGCTGGAGCAAAGAAGACAAAGAAGCTCCGTGCCGTTAAATAGGGGGTAAGATATGCGACATACAATAAGTGTACTTGTTGAAAATAAGTTTGGTGTGCTCTCCAGGATTTCAGGCCTCTTCAGCGGCCGTGGTTACAATATTGAAAGTCTTTCCGTGGATGAGACCATTGACCCTCAGCTGTCGGTGATGACCATTGTAACATCAGGCGATGATCAGATAATCGAGCAGATTACAAAGCAGCTCAATAAACTGATAGATGTAATAAAGGTTGTCGACCTCACTGAAGTAGACCACGTGGAAAGGGAGATGATACTGGTAAAGATTACTCCCAAACAGCAGGACAAGGCAGAGGTACTGAGGCTTGTCGATATATTCCGCGGACGCGTGGTTGATTCAAGTCCCAGGACATATACCTTTGAGATAACAGGCGACGAGAAGAAGATAGCAGCCTTTGTGGAATTAATAAAGCCCTTTGGGATAAAGGAGTTTGTAAGGACAGGCAAGATTGCAATGGCAAGGGAGGGAGTGAAAAAGGCCTGATGAGTAAATTAAGAGTCATCTTTCATGTAAACGAGACGCCGAAATGGGATGTAGCCCTTGCAAATATCACAAACCTGCTGAGGGATGTGGGAGATGCCGGGGCAGAGGTTCTTGTGCTTTCAAACGGACCCTCTGTTGAGGTGTTTGGAAACAGTGAGAAGATGAAAAAAATAGAAGAGCTTGCCGGACGCGGCGTAAAATTCCTTGCATGCCGGAATTCACTGAAAAACCTCTGTGCCTCCGGTACCCTGTGCATTAACGAGGAGAATCTTCCTGAATTCATCGGTGTTGTGCCTGCCGGGGTAACTGAGTTAATCAGGGGGCAGGCGGAAGGTTTTGCCTACATAAAACCCTGATATGCTGGCAAGGGCTGCAGTCTACCTCCGGATGATAAAGTTCTCCCACTCGGTCTTTGCCCTGCCGTTTGCCTTTACTTCCGCCCTGCTTGCAGCGGGGGGAATCCCGTCGTGGAATAAAATCTTCTGGATTACAGTGGCCATGGTCGGTGGCAGGTCAGCAGCAATGGGCATCAACAGGGTTATCGACAGAAAGGTTGATGCCCTTAATCCAAGGACTTCCCGGCGTGAAATTCCGGCTGGAACAATAAAAACAGCTGAAGCAGTTGTCTTTATCCTTGCCTCTGCATTGATCTTCCTCTATGCTGCTTACAGGCTCAATCCCCTCTGTCTGAAGCTCTCCCCTCTGGCACTGGCCGTATTCGTCCTCTATCCCTACACAAAGAGGTTTACATGGCTGAGTCATATTGTGCTCGGTATAGCCATAGCAGGGGCGCCTGTGGGTGCCTGGATTGCATTAAGGGGAACATTGGATATGGAGATACTCCCGTTGGCGCTCTCGGTTGTGTTCTGGCTTGCAGGGTTTGATGTGCTCTATGCCCTTCAGGATCTGGATTTTGACAAAAAATCCGGTTTGCGCTCAATCCCGCAGAGGTTTGGTGTCAGGAGGGCATTATTTCTTGCCCGGACATTTCACATACTGACGTGGATACTTTTGCTCGTTACAGCAACAATATTTGATCTTGGGATTGTCTTCCATACCGGTCTCATCCTGGTTGGAATGCTCCTCGTCTATGAGCACCGCCTTGTGAAAGAAGACGATTTGAGCAGGCTGAATATGGCATTTTTCAATATGAACGGATACATAAGCCTCACGGTCTTCATCTTCACACTTCTCGACTTCATTATCTGAAAAGAGGGTTTCGGTCTTACGTCCCTGAAACAGCGATATCTTGGAGAAAAGGGACAGGAAGAAGCGAAAACTTGCCATAGCAGCAGAATATCTGTGATAATAATTAGAGTCTGTGTATAAAGTCAAAGAGTTGTCTTTTTCTGTCATTCCGGCTTGTCCGGAATCGTTCTATAATAAGGATTCCCGACTCGTTCCACTTGCGGGAATGACAAATGACTGCACTTTATACACAGACTCTATTTAGCTGGTATCTTAAAGGTAGAGTGAGAATGAAGAGAGTCTATATACGAACTTTTGGTTGTCAGATGAATGCACACGACTCTGAGCGGATGCTCGGGGTGCTCAGACAGGAAGGATATGTGCCTGTTGATGACCCTCAGAAGGCAGACCTTATAGTATTTAACACGTGCAGCATAAGAGAGAAGGCTGAGCAGAAGTTTTACAGCATGCTCGGAAGAACAAAAACCATGAAGAGGGACAACCCGGGGTTAAAGGTGGCT
>BTTF01000099.1:0-7408 GCA_036244995.1 bacterium
TGTGTGGACGGTTTCAGAAAGAAACCGTCCACAACAAGCAATTTTACCTCAAAAGCTGCAAGGCATTCTGTGGCAAGACATTGGCCTGTGCCAGGATTGATGTCGCAGCCTGGACAAGTATCTGATTTTTCGTAAACTGTGCAGTCTCATAGGCAAAATCAGCGTCTCTTATGCGTGAATTAGCTGCCGTAAGATTCTCTGAAGATACCATCAGGTTGGATACAGTTGAGTCAAGCCTGTTCTGGATTGCTCCGAGGGTACCCCTTCTTTGCGCTACAGTGGATATAGCAGCGTCAATCTGTGTCAGAGCCGACTGTGCATTATCGGCTGATGAGATGGTTGCAAAGATACCTGTAATCCCAAGCTGGGTTGTGTCCGTAGCTACAACACCTGAGAAGAAGTTAATTCTGTCGTTATCGGTATTCTGGAAGCCGACCTGCAGGGTTACACCGCTTCCACTCTGGGAGCCATCAAGAAGCTTGATGCCATTAAACTCCGTAACATTGGATATCCTGTCGATTTCACTTTTCAACTGTGAGTATTCGTTGTCCAGTGCAGACCTCTCACTGTCACCGAGTGTACCATTGGAAGACTGTTCTGCCAACTCTCTCATCCTTGTAAGGATGTTACCGATCTCCGTCAGGCCGCCTTCAGCAACCTGAGAAAGGCTGATACCATCCTGAGAGTTTCTGATAGCTACAGCTATACTCCTGGTCTGCGCCGTCAATTTCTCGGAAATGGCAAGACCTGCCGCATCATCTGCTGCCGAGTTAATCCTCAAACCTGAAGACAGCCTCTGTACGGACTTGCTAAGGGCTGAACTGTTTACTGCAAGGTTCCTCTGTGCAATCAGAGAAGCTACATTTGTGTTGATTACTAATGCCATTTTTTACCTCCGTGTAAAGTTGTTTGTACTTTTGACAGCATCCGGCTATCATTTAAAATTGCGGCTTCAGGTCCCATTTGCAATTTTCGATTTCAGATTGTCTGATTCTTTTAGTTGAAAAAAATAAATCAAAAAATCATCAATCGTCAATCGTCAATTATAAATCCCTTCACCTCCTTTCCGGGCCATCGCCTCTTACTCTTTATTGTTCTATCGGACATATTGCAGAAAACTTTAGCCTCCTGAAATTCCCTTGAAATCTCCGGATGAAGACTGACGTGGAAACGATATTCTTTCCACAAATCCTGGGAACCCGGGAAGCGGTCACGGAGGGAGATTGAATTCTTGTTTATGCCCATGCTATGCTTACTAAAAACAGCCTCACAGAAACAAGCATTCAGTTTTATTCAGGGGGAAAATACATACGTTAAATTTCATTTATGAGTTCACCACACTCATTAGAAGAAAAACACCGCATATTATTAATAGACGGAGATGCCGGGCACTATCACAAGAGCCTTGTCGCTTCACTGAGGGAGTGCAGCGTAATCGTTAAAACCGATCAGGACAAAGCGTATGAGTCCTTCCTGCGCAATGATGTAGACCTTGTGCTCCTCAATCATTCAGGCGATATTTCCTGCACGGAACGACTTCAGCTCTTCAGGTATGTCAAACCGGCGGTACCGGTAATCATCGTAACCCCCTGCGGCTCCGAAGAACTGGCTGTTACTGTTTTCAGGCTCGGAGCGAGAGACTACTTCAGAAAACCCCTTACCATGTACGAGCTGAAAAAGAGTATCAGGGCCGCGTTAGGCGTCAATCACCTCAAAGAAAACACGAACAACGAAGACCAACAAGGGTCCTGGAACAGCATTTTCAGGGCAATCCGGTATATCAATGAAAACTACACCAACCGCATAAAACTTTCCGGGATCGCCAGAGAGGCAGGCATGAGCATCTCTTGCTTCGGGAGGACTTTCAAGAAGGAAACCGGTATCACTTTCACCCTGTATGTAAACAGACTGCGTATCTCTATGGCTATAAAGATGCTCAGGAAGGACGGCCTCTCCATGAGTGACATCGCCTTTGCATGCGGCTTCACAAATCAGTTTCATTTCACAAGAATGTTCAAAAAGATCATGAATGCCTCACCTATGGCATACAGGAAATCCCTGCACAGGAAGTCTCTTCTGCCCACCTTAAAAGGAAAAAAAGTGGAACCCTCAGAGTAAAATAGGTCAAAAGAAAAGCAAAATAGATCAAGACCTCAGGCTTCAAAGACTGATAGTATTAGATACTATCAAACAGAAACCTCCTGAAGTTGTTACTTTTTTCAAAGCGGCATCCCGGGACTACAGTGGTTTTAAGCTTTAACGATGGCAGGCGCAAGAAAACAACTTAAAATAAGACCAAACCAGTGTGCCCGATATCGGGCATAACTTCACAACAGGGGGGATAAAATGATTCAGGTTGACATACCCGGCGCTATTGCCGCAGGTCAAATCTATGCGCTACTGAGCAAGAAGTATCTGAAGAACGAGGGGGACAGGTTCACTCACAGACTGGCAGGCCCGGTCAGCTGGTATTTTGCACTCTTCTTTGCGCCGGTTGGACTGTTCCTGCTCGTGGGGTGGCCTGCATGGGAATCCATGTACTGGTGGGAATGGATCGAAAGGCCGGCCTTCAATCCGCCGGTGGCATTCTTTTACATAGCGTTTTACCTCTCCATGATCATACTCGGGAATCTCAGTTATTTCATAGCTCATACCCTGTACCGCAACGGCAGGGATGGCACCGTCAAGCTGTTATCCGTGCTGAGCGTCATTGCAACCCTGCTGCCCTTTATACTTTGGCCATTCACGTGGTACCGTATCGGGACGTATAAAGAGTTCCATGCAGTCCCGAAAGAAACAACCACCCTCTTCAACACCCCTTCTTTTTTCTGGTCGTGGCTTGCTATTATGGGGTATTTTGTTGTTACATCCGTAATATTTGGTATCTGGATAAAGAGGTTTTCCGGCAAGATAGCAGAACAACCCTAACCAGGCTGTTGATCTGCAAACCATGAACAGCATCAAGGAGGGATAGCATGCTATTAATCGATATACCCGTAGGAATCGTTGCAGGCCAGGTCATTGCCGATGCATCAAGAGATGCCGTTACGAGAGGAGATACGGGGACGGTCTCCAGGATCAGGGCAATAGCGATAACATTCGCCTACCTGATAACCACGCCGGTGATAATATACTTTTTCCTCGGCTGGCCTGCATGGGAAACAAATTACTTCTGGAAATGGGTGGATAATATCCAGGAAACACCTCTCCTGGCGCTTTCGGCTTTTATGTTAATCGCAATGTCCTTTATACCGATCATTGCCGGTTTTGAGTCAGGACGTCTCCTGATAGAGAGAGACAAGGTATCGTTGCTGAGGGTGTCATATATCTCCTTTTTCATACTCATTCTCTTGATAGTCTATCTTACCCGCGATATTACTTTTAACATTGCCGCCACTTATGAAAAGTACATGGAGGCCGACTCTGTCTCTTTCTGGGACAACCCTTTCTTCATATACTGGCTTGTCCTTACCGTCTTTTTCTGGGGGTCTTTGGCAGGATGCTATTTATACGTTCGCAACATAAGTACTGACTGAAAACTATTACCGCATCCGGCAAAAGGATTCACCACGTCACGCCGGTGGGAGACATAAGGGAGGACATATGAGAGCTACAACTTTAAAAGACATCAGATTACGTGAATATACCATAGAAAACCTGGATATCCTCAGAACCTTGAGGGAAAATCTCCTTAAAACCAGGCCGGAGGTCTGTATCGAAAGGTCAAGGTATACCACACGCTACCTCAGGGACATGTCCTCCCCGGATGAACACATGGAGACGAGGTATGCAAAGGCAGTGGCCTATTTCCTGTCGAATAAGGAACCCCTCTTCTTCGATGACAACCTCCTTGCAGGGAGCACGACATCAAAGCCCTTCGGAGCGCCTGTCTACCAGGAGCTGACCGGGATGACCATCTGGCCCGAGCTCGACACCATAAGCACGAGGGAGAAGAACCCGCTCATTCTATCGAAGGAGGATGCGGAGGAGCTGAACTTCGATATCTTCCCTTACTGGATGGAACGTAATATCCTTGAATACACGAGAAAGAAATTCAACAACCCCGACTGCATGAGACTCTTCGAGCGTATAGTCTTCTTCCTTGCCAGCAAGGCAGGCACCATCTCACATACGGTCCCTGACTACAAGAAGGTCCTCGGCAAGGGGATCGAGGGCATCGTCGAGGAAGCAAGGACACGTGAGAAGGAGCTCAAGGACAGGGGAATCAATACAGCCGAAGGCAGACACAGTCTCGAGTTCTACCAGGCCGTGCAAACTGTCATGAAGGGAGTCCTCGAGTATGCCGCAAACCTGAGCAAAAAGGCGGCTGAACTCGCAAGGGTTGAAAAAAACCACTCACGCAGGGAAAACCTCCTCAAGATGAGCGAGATATGCGCCAGGGTCCCCGCAAAACCGGCAAGTACCTTCCGGGAGGCAATCAACTCCCTGTGGATCTGCCAGGTGGCCGTACATGCTGAAAACATAAACATGGCGATAAGTCCTGGAAGGCTCGACCAGGTACTTTATAAATACTACCGGGATGATATCGACAACGGCATCCTCACCATCAAGGAGGCCATTGAACTCGTCGGATGCCTCTGGCTTAAGCTCAACGACAACACCAACCTCGTGCCCGAGACCTCGGAAGAACTCTTCGGTGGTGCGGGCACAGTCCCGGCGGTCACCGTCGGAGGCGTCGACAAAGGTGGTGATGACGCGGTAAACGACCTCACCTACATCATGCTGAGGGTCACCGAGCTTCTGAAACTGAGGGACCCCAGCCTCAACGCAAGGTACCACTACGAAAAAAACACAGAGGAGTACCGTGACAGGGTGGCCGAGGTGATCGTCAATACAAAGGCGGTTCCAGCCTTCCATAACGACATGGTGGATATAAAGGTTCTCGAAAATCAGGGCACGTTAACGGAACATGCAAGGGATTACGCCGTGATCGGCTGTGTGGAACTCGCCTCGGCAGGCAGGAGCTACGACGCCTCAAGCTCGATCATATTCAACCTCGTCTCCACCCTGGAACTCGCCCTGTACAACGGGAAAAGACCGGCTACCGGCGATGAACAGATAGGCCCGCAGACCGGAGACCCAGCCGGATTCGGCAGTTTCGATGAGTTCCGGGAGGCCTTCAGAACCCAATTAAAATGGCTCATAGGGGAGGCGATCAAGCTGAACGAGTATTTCGGCAGGGTCCACCAGGAGATACTTCCCTCCCCCCTGCTGTCGGCCTTCTTCGAAGGGCCCATGGAAAAGGGCAAGGACCTTATCCGGGGAGGGGCAACCTACAACTCATCAGGCGCCACGCACATCGGTTTTGCCGACACCGTGGATTCCCTCAGCGCCATAGAGAAGGCGGTCTTCATCGACAGGAAATGCACCTTTGCCGAACTGCTGCAGGCCCTGAGGAATAACTTCGAGGGATACGAAAAACTCCACGCCTATCTGGTGTACAAGACACCCAAGTACGGCACAGACAATCCCGTCGCCATAAAAAACTCGCAGAACCTCATACGGTTCCTCTACGATTTCTACCAGGGTCATACGAACTACAGGGGCGGAAAATACAGACCCGGATACTGGACGATGACCAACCATGCGGGCCAGGGCAAGCTCTCCGGGGCGCTCCCGAACGGCCGGAAGGCGCACAAGGTCTTTGCAAGCGGCATCACCCCGGCCTCGCAGACAGCAGTCGACCTCTCGGCATGCCTCAGGGCCGTGGGCGGTCTCGAAAGCATATGTATCCCAAGCGGCGAAGCCCTGAACCTGAAATACCCGGATGTAAAGAACAACGGAGACACAAAAACCTTTGCACAGGCCATAGAGTCATACTTCCGTTACGGGGGGCTCCATGTCCAGTTCAACATAATGTCTTACGAGACTCTCATCGACGCCAGGAACAACCCTGAAAAGTACCCTGAACTCCTGGTGAGGGTCTCGGGCTACTCGGCCTACTTCAAGGACCTCAACGAGGCGATGAAGGACGAGATAATAACGAGAACGGCCTACGACCTCGGCACCGGCAGGGCCGTTTCGTTCCCTGAAGAATACCGCTCGATGCTTGCATTTGAATGAAGATACGGACAAGGAGGTGGAAATGTTTGAGAAGATACTGAACTGGCTGCTGCTCAGGCCGCTCAGGGCCAACAGAGTCAGGAAGAGGTTTCTTCAGTGCCTCGAGTCCGAGGTGGCCGAGGAGTTCCTCGAGATGCTCCTGAAGTTCATGAGCCTCGCCTTCCTCCTCGACAGGGATTTCAGGCGGAACATAGAGGGTTTCAACGGCCGGTACCTCTTCAAGAGCCGTGACAACAGTATAACCGTGGCCGTAATATTCAAGGACAACAGGATGAAGGTCTACGAGAAGGAGCTGGAGGATACGAACGTCACCGTGGTCTTCAGAAACGGCAGGGCTCTTATGGGCTATCTCCTGTCTCCGAAACCGGACATACTCGGATCACTGCTGAGACAGGATGTAACCTTTAACGGCAATCTCAACTACGTATCCAAATTCGCCTACATGGCCAAGCGGCTACAGCTGATGGCCGCAGGGAAAGTATGACATGCCCCTGATATTCGATATCCGCCACTTTGCGCTCGACGATGGTCCCGGTATCAGGAGCACCGTCTTCATGAAAGGGTGTCCGTTGTCGTGTGCCTGGTGCCACAACCCTGAGTCGATCTCTCCTGCAGCGGAGATCGCTTTCTACGAGGAGCGCTGCATAGGTTGCGGCAGCTGCAGAGAGGTCTGCCCCGAAGGGGCGATCTCGATGAGACCGGAGAGTGGACGGGTCATCAGGGACAAGTGCACGGCCTGCGGCGCATGTTGTAAAGAGTGCCCTTCAACGGCTCTCAGTGCAATAGGTTCCTATTATCATGTCGATCTCCTTGTGGAGACGCTACTGAAGGAACGCATCTTTTACGAGACCTCCGGCGGCGGCGTTACCTTTTCCGGAGGTGAACCAACAGTATCCATGAATTACGTCGGGGCGGTGATGCAGAAGCTGAAGGAGGAAGGGATACATATAGCAATTCAGACATCGGGGATGTTCAACCTCAAGGAGTTCAGGGAGAAGTTACTACCCTATATCGATTTGATCTTCTTTGATCTGAAACTCATCGACAGCGACAGACACAGGGAGTTCACCGGCAGGGACAACGGCCTGATACTCGAAACCTTCAAGGACCTCGCTGAAAATGTTCCTGTCCCGATTGCTCCGAGGATCCCCCTCGTACCGGGAATAACGGCAACCAGGCAGAACCTCGCTGATATAGCCGGCTTCCTAAGAAACACCGGCTGCCTTACGGCCACTTTACTGCCATATAACCCCGGTGGCATTCCGAAGGCAAGGGCACTTGGGAGGACTCCCCACCCTGCCCTGCCAAGCCGTATGACCGGCAT
>BTTF01000100.1:0-6998 GCA_036244995.1 bacterium
TTTTGGTGGCGGGGGGAGGATTTGAACCTCCGACCTTCGGGTTATGAGCCCGACGAGCTACCAGACTGCTCTACCCCGCTGGATATTATCATATCCTAACGGGGCTTTTATTGTCAAATGATCTAACCCTTCACCACACCCAGCGGCCTCAATTTTGCCACCTTTCCGGAGATACCTGCCCTGTGTACCACATCCACCACGTTTGATACATCTTTATAAGCCTCGGACATCTCCTCGGCAAGTGTCCGTTTCCCTGCACTCATGACCACTATGCCTGCATCCTCCATCTCCCGCCATATGGCACGGCCCTTTGCCTGTTTTATTGCCTGATGTCTGGACATCACCCTGCCTGCTCCATGACAGGTGGACCCAAAGGTCTCTTCCATGGCCTTTTCAGTGCCTGTGAGGACAAAAGAGGCCCTGCCCATATCACCGGGGATTAATACAGGCTGGCCCAGTCCCCTGTAGACCTCCGGAAGCTCGGGATGCCCGGGGGGAAAGGCCCGTGTGGCCCCCTTTCTGTGGACGATGAGTCTCTTTTTAACGCCGTTGACGGTATGTTCCTCTATCTTTGCTATGTTATGGGCAACATCATAGATGAGTTTCAGGCCCAGCTCTTCCGGGGATGCCGACATTACCTTCATCAGTGCCTCTCTCGTCCAGTGCATTATGCACTGTCTGTTGGCCCATGCATAATTTGCTGCCGCCTTCATTGCTGCAAGATAATCACGGGCCTCGGGACTCTTTACCGGTGCACAGGCAAGCTCCTTGTCCGGCAATGTTATGCCATACTTTCCGACAGCCCTCTCCATCACCTCGAGATAATCTGTGCAGACCTGATGTCCAAACCCCCTTGACCCGGTGTGGATCATTATTGTTATCTGGTCAGGGAATAGTCCGAGTATATCGGCTGCTTTTTCATCGTATATCTCTGCCACATACTGTACCTCAAGGAAGTGATTTCCAGAACCCAGGGTTCCCTGTTGTGCCCTGCCGCGTTCAAATGCCCTGTCACTTATCAGAGACGGGTTTGCTCCCTCCATGGCCCCTCCGGATTCCGTCCTTTCAAGGTCTTCTGCCGTGCCATAGCCCCGCTCAACCGCCCAGCGGGCTCCCTTCAGGAGGAGCATTTTTTGATCCTCCCTTGTCAGCCTGAGTTTGCCCTTTGAGCCGACTCCTGAAGGGACTTCATTGTAGAGCATCACAACGAGTTCTTTCATTTTGGGGAGGACCTCCTCGCGTGTCAGGTTACTCCTCAGCAGACGGACCCCGCAGTTTATGTCATAACCTACGCCTCCGGGTGATATAATGCCGTCCTCCAGGTCAAAGGCCGCTACCCCGCCGATTGCAAAGCCGTATCCTGTATGAATATCCGGCATGGCAAGGGATATCTTCACTATGCCCGGAAGCGTGGCCACATTGGCAACCTGTTTAATGGCCCCTTCTTCAAGGAATGCCTCAAGCTCCTTATCGACATAGATTATCCCGCCCACGTGCATCCCGTCGGTATATCCCCTGGGGACCTCAAGACGGGTTTCGTCTATTCTTCTCAGTCCTTCTGCCATATAAGTCTCCCGGCAACTATTGTAATAATATTAAATGTCAAGAACCACCTCGGCAGTCCAGATACCGTTTTTTTCTTCAATCCTGATGTTATGGTATGTGGCAGCTTTCACCAGAAGCCCTTTTTCG
Source organism: bacterium (assembly GCA_036244995.1). Lineage (GTDB taxonomy): Bacteria > Nitrospirota > Thermodesulfovibrionia > Thermodesulfovibrionales > JdFR-85 > BMS3Bbin07. The sequence continues at coordinate 1,693 of BTTF01000100.1, forward strand.
TGTCTCTCGGGGTCAAATTCCTCGCCTTTTATACCTGCCTCAACACTGTTTTCGTTGATGCTTTTAATCCTGACCTCTTTACCAATAAAACCGTAGGCATCAAACCGGAAGATCAATTCATTGAGCCATCCAACAAGGAGACCATCAAGTGATTCCCTGCTGACCTTTATATCAACCGACTGTGCGGGCTCAACGCCTGAGAGGTCGGTGACAAGACTGTAAAGACCGAGTGCGCTGTTTACAAAGAGCTCTTCAAGGCTCCGGCCATGGACCCTGAGGCCCACATCTCCGGATATATCAAGAATTTCAAACCCTCTGTTCATAAACATTTATTACAAGTTTTTTTGAATCTACCCACATATTAACACTGAGCTTTAAGGATGTCAATCGGGAATCTCTTTCTGCTGCAAACAAAATCCTTCACATGCTATTATATTTCATGCCCGGTTTTGTTGTACACGAACATCACTCAAGACGCCTTCATTATGACTTCAGACTTGAGATGGCCGGAGTGCTGAAGTCCTGGGCAGTTCCCAAGGGGCTTTCAATGTGCCCAAAGGACAAGAGACTCGCAATAATGGTTGATGACCATCCGCTTGAGTATGGAGGATTTGAGGGTATAATCCCCGAGGGTCATTATGGCGCAGGGCCTGTGCTCATATGGGATTCGGGTGAGTATGAGCTCCTTGGCGGGAGTCTGGAGGAGGGACGGCTCGAGTTTGTACTTAAGGGGAGAAAGCTGAGGGGGGCCTTTGTCCTGACAAGACTGAAGGGGCGGGAGAATCAGTGGCTTCTGATAAAGAAAAAGGACGAATATGCCCTCTCCGTGTATGTTGTGAAGCCTGAGCTTACAAAGGCGAGGCTGGAGAGATTAAAAGAGAAGATACCGCCGTGTGAGGTGGAGTGATGGAGTGATGGAGTGACTACCGCAGGTTGCTGTTACTTTAAAAAATATTTTCAGTGTCTTATGTGTTTCTCTGCGGCCTCTGCGAACTCTGCGGTGAAATCTTACTGTGAATAAGTGCTTCAGCGATCCCGGCAAACTCTTCCATGCTCAGGGTTTCAGCCCTCCTCCGGGGATCCAACCCTGTAGCAAGCAGGATATCCTTTATATCTTCAGACAGGGGTTTGAGGGAGTTTGAGAGGGTCTTTCTCCTCTGCGAAAATGCTGTCTTGATTACCCTGAAGAATAGCCTTTCATCGGGGACAGAGATGCGCGGTTCAGCTAATATCCTGAGATGAAGCACGGCAGAGTCAACCTTTGGCGGGGGCTTGAATGCCTCTTTCGGTATGAAAAAGGCTATGCTGGTCTCAGCATAATACTGGACCATGAGTGAGAGCACCCCATAGTCCTTCCCGCCCGGAGGGGCTACTATCCTTTCCGCCACCTCCTTTTGAACTGTAAGGGTTGCAGATACAAGCCTGTCCCTGTGGGCAAGGAGCCTGAAGATTATAGGTGTTGTTATGTAGTAGGGGATATTGGCCACCACCTTAAAAGAGGGGAGCGTGTGATATGGGTATTTCAGGGCATCAACACAGAAGAGTTTTATGTTCCTTATTGCCGAGACCTTTTTTTTAAGATGTTCGCAGAGATATGGGTCAAGCTCTATGGCTATAACCTCGTTTACTTCTTCAGATAACATAAGGGTGAGAATACCCTTGCCGGGCCCTATCTCTACCACTGTGTCATCAGGTGCGAGGTCTGCTGCGTTTATCAGCCTCTTTAATATGGATGAGTCAAAGAGATAATGTTGTCCGAGTTTGCGTTTCAGGATAACTCCTTAAATTCCTGGATTAATCTGCCCTACATTATACCTTATACATTAAAAAACGGGCATTGTATACCGATTTGACACCATTTGTATCAAACTGATACTATTCAAATCACTCGCCTGGCTTTCTGCCAGGGCAAAAAATCAAAATTTAACTGAAGACTTTACGGAGAAGGACAGTGACGGAAAAAGGGGAACCATGGGTGTGGGGAATTTACTGAAAGAAAGCTTTGTATTAATCAGGGAGCATACCGTTGTAATTATGCCTCCAGTATTCGTCTCTTTTATCATCGGTTGTCTTTCAATCGTGATAATCGGGATGAGAATGACTGCAATGGAGCCTGATGCCGTGGGTGAACTCGGGCGAGGGATGCCGGACCTTATATTTGCAAAATCCGTCCTGTCCGTAGTGGGATGGGTCTTTTATGGTTTTGCTCAGGGGATGGTAGCCTCCATGATGGTTGAGTTGGAAGACAAAGGACAGACATCAATCCGTTCCGGGTTTAGCCGTGCCAACGAAATGGTCGTCAGTCTTATGGTTGCCGGCTTTATTGTTGGTGTTTTGTTGCTTCCGGGCTTTAGCTTTGTGTTATTTATTATCCCGGGATTAATTATTACGTTTATTTTTATCTTCACTTTTGTAGTTATAATGCTTGAAAAAAGAGGCCCTGTTGATGCGATAAAAAGGAGTGTTCAGATTGTAATAAGCAACCTCTCCGATACCCTTAAGTTGTTTGCCGCCATTATAGGAATAGGGTTTTTCCTGATGATTATCGGCGTAATATTAAACAAACTGTCTCTTATAGGGATTTTGGTATCAATGGCCCTTACCGGCGCTTATATGGGATATACCTATGTGGTTTTTATAAAGGCTTATCAGAAGTTTAAAAAAGAGGGGTCAGGTTTTCCCCAGGGTTAGTCTTTTGGGTCCAGGAGAGAGAGAATTACCATGCAAGAGATAATTAAAGGTCTTGTACAGAAAAACAATACAAAGATATTCATGATAGTCCTTGACGGGCTTGGGGGCCTTCCACTTGATGGCCGTACCGAGCTCGAGACCGCAAGGATTCCTAATCTTGATACCCTTGCAAAGACCTCTGCAACAGGGTTGCATGTGCCGGTTGCATATGGTATTACCCCCGGGAGCGGTCCGGGACATCTCGGTATCTTCGGTTATGACCCTTTTAAGTGGCGGATAGGCAGGGGAGTGCTTGAAGCGCTTGGTCTTGGTGTTGAACTGAAGAGCACGGATGTTGCTGTGAGGTGTAATTATGCCACTATTCAGGAGGGACTGATAAAGGACAGAAGGGCCGGCAGGATACCTACTGAGAAGGCTAAAAAATTAACGGAGAGATTGCAGAAGGAGATAAAACAGATAGACGAGGCGGAGATTATATTCACTCAAGGGGTGGACTACAGGTTTGCGGTGGTCTTCCGGTTCCCGGAACCGCTTGAAGAGGGTTCAGCCGAGGTCAATGATACCGATCCCCAGAAGGCCGGCAAGCCGCCGTTAAAGCCGGTGCCTGCAAACCACCAATCCGACAGGGTAGCGAGGATTGCAGAGAAACTTGTCGAGAGGGTGAGGGAGATACTCAAGGACAAAGAGGTGGCAAACTATATACTTTTGAGGGGGATTGCACAGGTGCCGTCAATCCCGGCCTTTGAAGAGGTTTTCGGCCTTAAATCCCTTGCCATTGCCATATATCCCATGTACAGGGGCCTGGCGAGGCTTATAGGTATGGAGACACCCCCGGTCAATGGTGATGTAAAAGAAGAGATAGAATTCATGAAGGATAATCTTGAGGATTATGACTTCTTTTTCGTTCATGTAAAGAAGGTGGACTCCTATGGAGAGGATGGAGATTTCGAGGGAAAGGCAGGAAAGTTTGAGGATTTCGATTCCTTTCTTCCCGGTATACTTGAACTGAAACCGGATGTCCTGATTATCACAGGGGACCACTCAACCCCTTCAGTAATGAAGTCACACAGCTGGCATCCTGTGCCGGTAATCTTAAATTCTCCCTATGTCTTTGGCGGACTGAGCCAGGCATTTACCGAGAGGGAATGCCTCAGAGGGGAGCTTGGAATATTCCCTGCCATCCAGATACTTCCCCTTGCACTCGCCAATTCCGGCAGACTCAAAAAGTTCGGGGCATAAGTAAAGAGTTTTTCAATGGACAATATTAAATCGTCAATCGTCAATCGTCAATCATTCATCGATACCCACTGTCACCTTGAGATGGCTGATTTCGACCCTGACAGGGATGAGGTTATAGCAAGGGCCAGGGATGCTGAAATAGAGGCAATCATTACCATCGGCTCCGGCCTTAAGGGCTCGGAAGGGGCAGTGAGGATTGCCGGGAAATACGACTTTATATATGCAGCGGTCGGTATCCATCCCCATGATGCAAAGGAGTACACTTCCGGTACAGCAGAGAAGATACGGGTGTGGTCAGGGGAGAAGAAGGTTGTTGCAATTGGTGAAACCGGGCTCGATTACCACTATGACCACTCACCACGGGATGTGCAGCGGGAGGTGTTTGAGAGACAGCTCGGCCTTGCCCTGGAACTCGACCTTCCCGTGATTGTCCATTGCAGAGATGCAAAGGATGATACGTTGAAGATACTTTCCGGGTCAGGCATCAGCCGCGGAGTCCTGCACTGTTTCTCCGGGGACATGGATATGGCGGAAAGGGTGATGGCAATGGGTCTGTATGTCTCCTTTGCAGGCATGGTAACGTTTAAAAATGCGAAAAAACTTCAGGAGATAGCGGCAGTTATACCTGATGAGTACCTGCTTGTTGAGACTGATGCCCCCTATCTCTCCCCGGTTCCACTGAGGGGCAAAAGAAACGAGCCTTCCTTCCTCTTGCATACGGCCCGGAAGCTTGCCGAGCTCAGGGGCGTGGGTGTTGGGGATATTGCAAGGATAACCACCCTGAATGCAGGGAGACTCTTCGGGATAGGTGGGGGCTCCCCTGAGGGAAAGATTGCCTACAGGATCAGGGACTCCCTTTATCTTAATATCACCAACCGCTGCACGAATGCGTGTTCCTTCTGTATCAGGTTTCATTCCGATTATGTAAAAGGGCATAACCTCAGGCTTGACCATGAGCCCGGGATTGAGGAGATGAAGGAGGCAATAGGTGATCCCCCGGCATATAAGGAAGTGGTATTTTGCGGATACGGTGAACCCCTGATGCGTCTTGATCTGGTCAAGACCCTGGCAAGGTGGATAAAGGATAACGGCGGCAGGGTGAGGATAAATACCAACGGGCAGGGTAATCTGATCCATGGCAGAAATATCCTGCCTGAACTTCAGGGAATTGTTGATTCCATATCCATAAGTCTTGATGCACAGGATGAGAGTACCTACAAAAACCTTTGCAGGCCCGTTTTAAAGGATGCCTACAGGAGTGTTGTCTCTTTTATAAGGGAAGCCGGAAAGTATATACCGGATGTAACTGTTACGGTTGTTGATGCGCCGGGTGTGGATGTGGAAAGGTGTAAGGAAATTGCAAGGGAACTAAATGT
>BTTF01000101.1:0-6852 GCA_036244995.1 bacterium
GTTGCGGGTTAGGAAAAAATAAAAAAGATAAAAAATGTTGCGGGTTGAGATATGAGTCAAGAGATAATTAAAGGAATAGTTAATGGAAAGAGGGTCCCCTCACGGATATTTGAGGAGGAGATACAGGAGGCTGTCAGGCAGGGTGCCAGGGATCTCCTGATAATTGCTGATGGTCAGCACGGTATTGGCGGACGTATATGGCCGAGGTCCGAGACTGTCAGGATTACTGTTGAGGGTCCTGTTGGTCAGAGGCTTGGCAGCATGGGGATGTTCGGCACCGAGATTGTGGTCAGGGGCGGTGCCTCGGATGACGTGGGCTGGCTTAACTGTGGTGCAAAAATAACAGTCCTTGGTGATGTGACCAATGGCGCCCACAATGCAGTTGCCCAGGGTATACTTTATGTCCAGGGAAGCGGCGGTGCACGTTGCGATACAATGACAAAGCATAACCCCAGGTTCGACCCTCCACAGTCGTGGTATTTCAGGGACGTGGGAGATACCTTTGCGGAGTTCAAGGCAGGCGGGGTTGCAGTTGTCTGTGGTGTAAATCCGAGAAGTCCGAAAAATATTCTTGGTTACCGTCCCTGTGTCGGCATGGTCGAGGGTATCATCTATTTCCGTGGCCCCATGGAGGGTTACAGCGAGACAGATGTAAAACTCCTTGATCTTACGGAGCAGGACTGGCAGTGGCTTACCACACATATGAAACCCTTTCTTGAGTCGATAGAAAGGGCCGGCTATTATGACGAGCTGACAAATTCCGTGGGAGAGTGGAAAAAACTCATCCCCTACACAGCACAGGAAAGGGCAAAAAGAAGACCTTTTAAAAAGACGATCTCCGAGTTCCGCTCCAATATATGGGAGGCCGGTGTCGGCAAGGGGGGAATATTTGCAGAGTATATAACCCATCCCACAACAGTGCTTCCCTACATCACTACAGGCGCTGACCGCAGGTACAAACCTGTGTGGAACAATGAAAAATATGCGCCACCCTGTGAGTATAACTGTCCAACCGGTATACCGACCAGAAAACGTGCCGAACTCATCAGGTCAGGCAAGGTCCGTGAGGCCCTTGAGCTTGTGCTCCAATACAGCCCGCTTCCGGCAACGGTCTGTGGCGAGATATGCCCCAACCCCTGTATGGATGCCTGCACCAGGGCAAGGGTTGACGAGCCCCTGAATATCAAAGGCCTTGGCAGGGCAAGTCTGGAAGCTGCGGCTCCAAAGCCGAAAGAGAAGACCGGCAGGAAGGCGGCAGTAATAGGCGGGGGGCCGGGTGGTCTCTCTGCTGCATGGCAGCTGGCCCTTGAAGGCCACGACGTTGACCTCTATGAGGCAGAGGAAAAGCTGGGAGGAAAGCTTGAGTTCTGCATACCCAGGGAGAGGCTTCCTCAGGATGTACTCAAAAGTGAGCTTGAGAGGTTTAGAAAAACAGGTGTCAACATACATACCGGAGTAAAGGTGAGCAAGGACAAATTCGACGAGATATACAAGGCCCATGACGTTGTTGTGGTCGCCTGCGGGGCCCACAGGCCAAGGAAACTTAGCGCTCCCGGTGCAGAGGATATGGCGACTGCCTACGACTTCCTCAGGGATATAAATACCGGTACCCCCCCGGAACTGAAAGGCAAACGGGTGGTGATAATCGGTGCAGGTAATGTTGGAATGGACGTTGCTGCTCAGGCATTTCACTGCGGTGCCGCAGAGGTGACTGCTGTTGATGTCCAGAAGCCCGCTGCTTTTGGCAAGGAACTGGAGATTGCAGAGTCCCTGGGGACAAAGATTCTGTGGCCGAAGTTTACGGAAAAATATGTAAAGGGAGAGGGACGGGTCTACTTCACGGACGGAACCTCCCTTGAGGTAGACCTTGTGGTTGTCTCCATAGGAGACTCCCCTGTAACGGATTTTCTTCCGCCAACAGTTCATACCGATAAAAACGGCTGGATCGAGGCGGATGAGGCAGGCCATACATCTGACCCGAAGATATACGCAATTGGTGATGCCACAAGGCTTGGCCTTGTCACTCATGCCATAGGTCAGGGCAGAAAGGCAGCCATGGCAGTCCATGCCCTGCTGTCGGGAAGGTCGTACTATATGCCGGCGCCAAAGCCTGTTATTCCTTACGATAAAATAAAGACCGCCTACTATGACGTCTGCCGCGGTGAACCGTTTAAGCCCGAGACCGAGGCAAACCGCTGTATGTCCTGTGCAGTATGCAGGGACTGCCGCATGTGTGAGGCCACCTGTTATTACGGGGCCATCAGCAGACAGGAATCCGGGGACGGCTCCTATGCCTATGTGGTTGACGAGGCCCTGTGTATAGGTTGCGGTTTCTGTGCAGGCATCTGCCCCTGCGGTGTCTGGGAAATGGAAGACAATATCTGACCCGTTTCCAACCAGCAACGATCCCGGGACAGACCCGGTCCCCTGTCCGATATCCATTGTCTGCTGCTCTTTAATGCTTGACTAATTTACCTTGATAAGGATTTAATAATGCAATGAAAAAAACATTCTTTTCCCTGGTTTTATTTGTATCAATGGTCTCCCTGCTGCTGGTTTCCTGTTCGGGGAAAAAGGTGGTCAGGCAGAAGGTGTTTGACCCCAAAGCCGTGCTCGAGCAGGCCAGCAAGTTAATTAAAAAGGATGAATATGAAAAGGCAAGGAAGCTCCTCTTTGAAGTAAAAAACCGGGACCTCTCAAAAAAATATGCCCCACTGGCACAACTGAAGATTGCAGAATCCTTCATAACGGAGGGACAACCCGAACGTGCGGTTGAGGAGTACAGGAGATTCCTGCAGCTTTATCCCGACCATTCCCAGGCGCCTTATGCCCAGTATCAGATCGCCCTTATGCATTTCAAGCGGATTGAAGGGCCAGAAAGGGGTGCCGGCGGTGCAAGGAAGGCCCTGGAGGAATTTCAAAAACTGCTCAGGCTTTATCCAAGGAACCCTTACAGGGAGGCCGTAGAACTCAAGATAAGGAAATGCCGGGATCTAATAGCTGAATATGAGTTCCTTGTCGGTAAGTTTTACTACAAAAAGGAGTCTTATAATGCCGCCATAGGAAGATTCCTCGGCCTGTTAAAGGAGTTTCCCGATTACAAAAAAACGCCGGAGGTCCTTTATCTTACCGGCATCTCGTATAAAGAGCTGAACCGGACAGACGAATCACTGCAGTACCTTAATAAACTGCGAAAACGTTTCCCCGATAGTGAATTCACTAAAAAGGCTGAAAAGGTTATGGCTGCAACCACACAGTGAGATACTATCCCGTATTTTTAAACATTGAAGGCAAAAGATGTATTGTAATCGGCGGAGGGGAGGTGGCTGAAAGAAAAGTGCTTGCCCTCCTTGATGCCGGTGCTACAGTGACTGTTATCAGCCCGGAACTAACTGAAAGACTTGCCGGACTGAAGAGAGCGGGACAGATAGAACATACACCGAGGGAATATCAGGATGGTGACCTGAAAGGAGCATTTATTGTTATAGCCGCTACATCTGATATGGATGTAAACCGTAAGGTCGCCGGGGATGCAGGAAACATTCCGGTAAATGTAGTGGACGTCCCGGAACTCTCCACTTTTATTGTACCTTCTGTTATAAAGAGAGGCAAACTTACCATCGCAGTTTCGACTTCCGGGGCAAGCCCGGCCCTGTCAGGAAGCATCAGGGAGGAACTTGAAGACCTATACATGGAAGAAGTCGGGGGTCTTCTTCAACACCTTGCCGAAATAAGAAAGACCTTAAAGGAGTCAGACATTTCGCGTGAGAAAAGGACTGTTATCCTCAAAAGACTCGGCAGCAGGGAAGTCCTGCATGTCCTCAGGGCGGAAGGCCTCCAGGGGGCATTAAGGCATATTCAGGATATACTCGATCACTCAGGCTGAAATCCGTCCTCAAACTTGCAATCTTAAAGGCTGACAATGGATAACAAGAGCAAATGATTCCTGTGATATGAACTGTTGGTTATAGTGGAAAGTGAGGGGGATGGAAGAAGTCCATCCCCCGGGACAAAAAATCAGTTATTTGATTGCATCCTTCAAGCCTTTACCTGGTATGAACTTAGGAACCTTGGCAGCGGCTATCTTGATTTCTTCGCCTGTTCGCGGGTTACGACCCTTTCTGGCCTTTCTCTTGGTGACCGAGAAAGTACCAAAACCAACAAGCGTTACCTTCTGATTCTTTTTGAGAGACTTCCTGATGTTATCCAGAACAGCCTCCAGTGCCTTGCCCGCATCTGCCTTGCTCAACCCGGCATCTGAAGCAACCTTGTCAATGAGATCAGACTTTGTCATTTAATCTTCTTCCCCCCTTCTCTTTTAAGAGATTATTTTGATTTTAATAAACCATTTGAGGTCTGAATGGCCTGCATTCAACCTCCTTGATAAAACTTGCATAGTGAATGCCTTGCCTGGTATATTTTCTTAATCACGGAACCTCCGGGTTTCAGACAAAAAAGACCCGTTGTGCCAGGGGACCGGGATTATTAGTTTTCAGTGGGTTTTACGATCTTTTAAAGGTTCTTGAATAACAGTAGCAAGAAAAAAAATTTTTGTCAAGAAAAAAATTAACAGATTGCTTCTTTTATTGCCTTCAGAAGGGGTTTCACCTCTGAGTCCCTTATCGTTCTTGCATCAATGACAACAGTGCCTGCTCTTATTCTTGTAATTACTGCAACATCACCCCTCCTCAGACGCTGCTCTACAGCCGGGGCTGTCATTCCCTTCACCTTCAGTGTTACAACATATGTCGGCAGATATACCCCCGGCAAGGAACCGCCTCCGGCCTGAGACTCGTCCTTCTCAACGGAGACCTGTGCATTTCTGACATCCCGCCTTATCAACAACTGAATCTTTTTGGCGCGTCTCTTTATCACCTCATCCCCCTGCAGGAGAGTCCTAAGTACAGGTATCCTTTCCCCTGCCTTTTCAGGGTCAGCATGGCAGAGCAATGTTGCCTCCAGCGCAGCAAGGGTAAGTTTGTCTATGCGTACAGCCCTTGCAAGGGGATGTACGGCTATCCGCTCTATCAATTCCTTCCTGCCGGCAATTATTCCGGCCTGCGGCCCTCCAAGGAGTTTGTCGCCGCTGAACGTTACAATGTCCACTCCCTTACTGACCACCTCATGAACAAGAGGCTCGTCATGTATCCCGTAGGGTCTCAGGTCGGTAAAGCATCCGCTGCCAAGGTCGAACATAACAGGCATTCCCATTCTTTTGCCAATCCCGACAAGCTCTCCAATTGATACATCCTCTGTAAATCCAATCACTTTGTAGTTGGACTGATGAACCTTGAGGAGCAGGGCGGTCTGCTCACCAACAGCATTCTCATAGTCGCCTGAATTTGTCTTGTTTGTAGTTCCAACCTCTTTCAGAAGTGCCCCACTCTGCAGCATTACATCGGGAATCCTGAAGGCCCCTCCAATCTCGATAAGCTCTCCCCTTGAGACTACAACCTCCCTGCCCTTAGCAATTGCACTGAGGCAGAGCAGCACAGCCGCGGCATTATTGTTAACAACAACGGCATCCTCAGCACCGGTGATGTCCCTTAATATCCACCTGACATGATCATACCTCTCTCCCCGCCTGCCCTCCTCAAGGTTATATTCGAGATTGGAGTATCCCGTGGCAACTTCCATGATATTTTTCAATACCTCAGGAGGCAGGGGGGCACGACCAAGGTTGGTATGTATTACCACCCCTGTTGCATTTATGACAGGCCTTAGTCTCTTCGCTACAAGTTTCTCTATCTTTATCTCGATATCGCTGGATATGGTGTTGAGGCTGACATCAGGGGTAAAGCCTTCGAGTATCTCCCCCCGTTTAAAGGCTATAATATCCCTGATAGCACGTAAAATGTATCTTCTCGGGTAGGACTTCAGCCATTTAAGTCCGTGAGGGCTTTTCAGTACCTCGTCCACTGATGGAAGTTTTCTTAGAAGTTTCTTTTGCTCCATAATAGTTCTTTTGACTTGAGCAATTTATAAATCTGACAGATTATGCAGCAATCCCAAAATTACTCAATTCAGGCAATATATAATCCCCTTTGAGCAGGGAATAAGGGATATGCAGCAAAATATTTTGCCCACCCTGCTTATTATACCTGAATGTAATTACACTGTAAATAGCTCGGGCTCAGATTGTCGTTGCAAAGTGAAAATGTAACCTATGCAATAAAGGCGAAGTTGTTAATTCGGCAAGTTTTAGCTGGTTGAATTCAGGGATGACAAACCAGGGGTTGATGCAGCAAGTTCTTAAGTGGTTGATTTTGACGAAACCACTTCCCCGTCTCAGTTCCCTTTTGACGGGTCTTCGTTCATAACTTTATTATCTCTGACTGTACTGATATTATAATATTTCACGTTACCTGTCCTGGAACCAAACAGCAAATCTTTTAAGCTTTTTGACTTGGATTTACTTTCTTTTCTGGCACGTTCAATAATACGTGCTCTTGTTTCCAGGAAAACTTTTCTTGACTCCGGTTTCATTTTATGACCTCCTGAATAAACTGTATATGTGAATCACATCTTTAAATTCTCATCTGCTGTAAGCTCCTCACTAATAATTATAACATTTTTTCACTAAAATATCATCTTTCATCCTGCCGGTCTCTTTAACCGGAGATTGCAGTGGTCTGCGGTTTGCACAAAACCAGGGAGTGTCTTACGGTCGTAATAGATAAACGTATGAATTCCCCCTCTAACTATGCCTGGATTGATGAACATTCCAGAATCAACTTTGTAACAACCTACTCCACCTATTTTGCTGAGGAGCTGGCTGCAACGGGTCTTGAGCATTTTGAGCCGGTGGATACGTTAAAGAACAAAGAGTTATCCGAGGAGGGCATGGCTGAA
>BTTF01000102.1:0-6675 GCA_036244995.1 bacterium
CTGATGTGCCGTGTCCCTGGTTTATTTTTTTAATCGTTCCCTCTGAGACCCCGGGCTTGAATTTAACGACAATCTCATCCTTTACAAAAGGTCCCTGGCCGAAACTTGTGCCTGCAAATCCTAAAACCAGGAAACTCACCAGCACTGCAAACAGAATCTTTCTTATGCTTTCCATTTCCCTTCCTCCTCTGATAATGTTGCTGAGATTAAACCACAGAACTTTGTGGTTGTTTTGTTCTGTTTTCCTGCAGGAATTTTGACATTAAGTTTTTGTGATTTTTGTTTATCTGCAAACACTGCTATTAATTTATATTATATATCATATTATATATCATAATTTATAAATTTGCCTGTTTACGCTGCAGAGAGGCCCTTATAATTTTTGCCTCTTCAAAGCTTACCGTAGCATTAAAATGTTCGACGACAGGCCCCAGATTCCAGACCTGGAGGGTTAAAAAAAGCTTTTCCACGGCATTCCGCTTCTCGGGGTCAACAATACGGTCTATATCAATGTCACGGCCATCCCTTATCAGTTGTTCGAGATGTCCTGTGATTGTAGATATCGAGAGATTACGTGCCTCTGCAATCCCTTCCAATGACAGGCCCTCTCTGAAAAGCTCATATGTCTTTTCAACGGTCTCCCCCTTTGTCTTTTTCTGTGAGGGGTTGACAGGTAAAGCAGGATATTCCCTGTCAGGAACGGAGATGCCTGGGTTTTCGTTCAGGTATGCCTGAATCTCCATTATGAAATCGTCTCCGTAGCGTTCAAGCTTGGCATCCCCAACCCCGCTGATCCTTTTCATGTCCGACAGTGTTGCGGGATAATGCCTGCACATCTCATGAAGGCTCCGGTCTGAAAATATTATATAGGGAGGGACCTGCTGTTCTTCGGCAAGGGTCTTACGCAAAACCCTGAGTCTTTTAAAAAGATCCTTATCAAAGGGTTTAAATTCATTGTCTTGCGCAGTCCGGCGACTTGTCTTTGTTTCCTCCCTTTTCAATGCCGTAAGTTCTTCTTTCCCGTAGAGTACGTTTTGACCTTTTTTCGTAAGTTTCAGCACCGGATACTTATCACCATCCTGACGTATAACGTCCTGCGCCAGGAGTTCATCAACGAGAAACCTCCAGTGGTTTTTATCCTTGTGACTGCCTGCACCGTAGGTTTTTACGGTGTTGTGCTGAAATTCGCGGATACGCTTTGTATTGGCGCCTGTAACAATATCAATGATATGCCTGATTCCGAAGCGCTGACCTGTTCTTGACATGGCAGACATCAGTATCTGTGCGTCAATCGTGATGTCAACCTTTTCAACAGTGCCGGTGCAGATATCGCATGCCCCGCAATTTTCATCCCCGTATTCCTCTCCGAAATATCCAAGGAGGTGTCTGCGCCTGCAGACATTATGTGATGCATACCTTGCCATCTGATTCAATTTCTCTGTGGCGATTGTCCGTTCCTTGTCTTCAGGCATCTGATCAATAAAATATCTGATTTTCGGGATGTCTCCCCGGCTGAAGAAGAGGATGCACCAGGCAGGTTCACCGTCACGCCCGGCTCGTCCGGTCTCCTGGTAATAGCTCTCGATATTTTTCGGCAAGTCCGCATGAATGACAAAACGGACATTCGACTTGTCTATTCCCATACCAAAGGCGATTGTTGCCACAATTACCGTCAACTCATCCCTGCTGAAGGCCTCCTGGTTCCTCTTCCTTTGCTCAGGCGTCAATCCGGCATGGTAGGGCAGGGCCTTAATGCCGTTGGCCGTCAGGAAATCAGCCGTTTTGACAACAGAGTCACGTGTAGTGCAGTAAATGATGCCGGACTCATCAGTATGCCCGCCGAGAAATTCCAGTATCTGTGTCTCTATCGCAGTCTTTCCTGTTACCCGGTAAAAAAGGTTTTGACGGTTAAATGAGGCGCGCACCGTATATGGGGATCTGAGGCCGAGCTTGTTGATAATATCTTCCTGAACCCCGGGGGTGGCTGTGGCTGTAAAGGCTGCAACCGGAACATTGGGGAAGATGCCGGTAATACTGGAAAGTCTCAGGTAGTCAGGGCGGAAGTCGTGCCCCCACTCAGAGATGCAATGCGCCTCGTCTATGGCGAAAAGGGAGATGGGGATGGTTTTCAGTGTTTCAATGAAATCAGGCATTGCAAAGCGTTCAGGTGCAATGTAGAGGAGCTCCAGGGCATGATTTCTCAGCCTTTGGTAAACTTCGGACATTTCCCGGGGTTTGAGGGAACTGTTTATAAAGGCTGTGGCGATGCCGTTTTCCAGTGCAGCATCAACCTGGTCCTTCATCAGGGAGATCAGGGGACTTATAACAACCACTGTCCCTTGCATTATCCTGGCGGGTAATTGATAGCAGAGGGATTTCCCTCCCCCTGTAGGCATCACAGCAAAAACATCCCTGCCCTCCAGGATATTTTTAATAATCTCTTCCTGGTTCGGACGGAAGGCCTGAAAACCAAAAACCCTTTTTAATGTATCAAGCATGGTTACCTCTAATTTCAACCTGAGTTGTGTGATCCTGTCCTTGTCGGTATGAGGAGAGCAATTGCAGAAAATTCATTAACTCGATGAAAATCCATTAATACAGTCTGAAACCTTTTGCCTGTCAGGTTAAGGGCCGGAGCTTGATGAACCGTATATCAGGGTATCGAAAATGAATTTTTTCAACTACTCTCCTCATACTTTCTTAATCCAGGTTTATATCCACCCGGCCCCAGCCATAAAAAGCCTCAATCATGGAAAGGAAGCGATATGATAGACTCTGAACGGTTTTAATTATCACTTTAGTCTCACCCGGATGGTGAAACGTGATAATTGCCTCGGAGATGGACACGATGTCCATCGAGAATGAGTGAAGAGTCTATCATATCGCTTCCAATAACCATTTTTATCACTAAGTTCGGGGTACAGGCTTATTGTGTTTTATTAAGATATCTGTTTTTTCACAAAAGACAACAGTCCTCCTGAAAGCAGAAGGACACGGTCACGCTCACTCAGGTCAGTGAAGACGGTAAAATCCAGACCTTTTGTAAGGTTATTCACCCTGTATTCCTGGTTGGTGATGAGGGAACTCCCGACACCGGTAATGCTCAACACATCACCCCTGTCTGTCTTGTCCATATCCTCGGGGTTGGTGAATATCAGGGGAAGTATCCCGAAGTTTATCAGGTTTGCCCTGTGAATCCTTGCAAAAGACTTTGCAATCACTGCCTGGATGCCAAGATGCATTGGCGCAATGGCGGCATGCTCCCTTGAGGAGCCCTGTCCATAGTTTTCGCCTCCCATGATTATCCCGCCACCGTGCTCCTTTGCCTTTTTAGCCCTTTCTGCAAAGGTTGAATCAATATTATAGAAGACATACTCCGAGATTGCCGGGATATTTGACCTGAACGGCAGTATCCGGGAACCTGCAGGCATTATATCATCTGTTGTGACATTGTCTCCAAGCTTTATGAGCACCTCGGCCCTTATCTCATCCTTTACAGGCTCTTTAAGAGGCACCTCTTTTATATTCGGTCCCTTTATTATCTCGACTGCGGAGCCGTTATCCAATGGTGCAAGGAGCATATTGTCATTAACAAAAACGGCCTCCGGTTCATTAAACTCATCCACTGTAATGTCTGTCTCAGCCGGGTCTACTATCTCCCCCTTTAGTGCCATCACCGCACATGCGAGGGGATTGGCAAGGAAGACAGAGGCATCCTTGTTGCCGCAGCGGCCCCTGAAATTCCTGTTGTAGGACCTTACGGAGACATGTCCTGTGCCGGGAGACCCTCCCATACCGATGCAGGGACCGCATGAGGCCTCGAGCATCCTTGCCCCGGCGGCTATCATGTCCGACAGGGAGCCATCCCTTGCAATCATCTCATATACCTGTTTTGACCCCGGGTTTATATGAAGGCTCACATGTTCGGCAATCCTGTTTCCCCGCAGGATCGATGCAACTGCCCTCATCGCCTGATAGGAGGAGTTTGTACAGCTGCCGATACATACCTGATGTACCTTCCTGCCCGGGATATCCCTGATCCTGACTACATTGTCCGGACTATGTGGTTGGGCAATCAGTGGCTCAAGGCTGCCCAGGTCGATCTCAACAATCCCGTCATATTGAACACCTTCGTCTGCCCTGAGTTCTGACCAGTCTTCTTCTCTGCCCTGTGCCCTGAGGAAGTGAGCTGTTTTTTCATCAGACGGGAAGACGGATGTGGTAGCGCCAAGCTCTGCGCCCATATTGGTAATGGTTGCCCTTTCTGTGACATTAAGGTCTGAGACCCCAGGGCCGCCATACTCAAAAATCTTTCCCACTCCGCCCTTGACAGTAAGCCTCATCAGGAGTTCAAGGATGACTTCCATGGCCGTAGCCCAGGGCCGCCTGAGCCTGCCTGTAAGCCTGACAAGCACTACCTCCGGCATCTTTATTTCAAAGGGCATCCCCGCCATAGCAGTGGCGGCATCAAGCCCGCCAACCCCCATGGCTATCATGCCCATGCCGCCGTTTGTCGGTGTGTGGCTGTCGGTTCCAAGGGCAATCCAGCCCGGGCTTGCAAACCTCTCAAGATTGACCTGATGGCATATGCCGTTGCCGGGCTTTGAAAACCAGGCGCCGAACCTTGCTGCGGCGGTCTGCAGAAAAAGATGGTCGTCAGGATTCATGTGGTTGGCCTGGATCATATTATGGTCAACATAGCTTACCGCAAGAGGCCCTTTCACCTTTTCAATCCCCATGGCCTCAAACTGTAGCCAGGCCATTGTGCCTGTGGCATCCTGCGTATAGACTTCATCTACTCTCAGGGAAACGGTTTCACCTTTTTTAAGCTCACCCTTTACAAGATGAGATTCAAATATTTTCTGTACAATATTCTTCCCCACAACTTCCTCCGTAAATAGAATTTTTCATTGTCTAAATCAGTTAAAAATGCTATACTTAGCGTAAGTTTTGTGACAGGCTGGTCTATTTTAACACTTGGAGGCATATTATGACCATGTGTTGGTCTAAAAGATACTTTAAATTTCAAAGGAGGTTTCAGGTGAAAAAATTTGGTTTTTTAATCCCCTTGATGGTGGTCTTAACGGTCTTGTTTATCTCGCCGGTCAGGACCTATGCACTTGGTCTTGAGGTAGCAGCAGGATACTGGAATCAGGCCCCATCAGGTGATCTGCGGTACAGTAGTAGTAATTTGGTTGAAAACAACCTTAATCTTAAGGAAGACCTCAACTATGACAGCAAGGCCAGAGCCTATATCCGGATAAAGGCTGACCTGCCCCTCTTCCTTCCGAATATCTACTTCATGGCAACCCCGATGAAGTTTGAAGGCAGTGGGTCCAAGGATGTCACTTTTAAATTCGGTGATAAAGAGTTTAACGCAGGAGCCTCCTTTAATTCAGTACTGAAGGCAGACCACTATGATATTGCGGTTTATTATTCCCTGCCCTTTCTCAACACTGCCACTGCCGGCAGTCTCAATGTGGAATTGGGGCTAAATCTGAGGATTATTGACTTTGAAGCAAGTATCTCCCAGGGAGCCCTGTCTGAATCTGTAAACTATACCCTTCCGATCCCGATGGTCTATGCCGGAGTTCAGTTAAAGCCTGTTGATTTATTCAGCATTGAGGCGGAATTCAGGGGAATTACATACGGTTCAAATAGTTATTATGACCTTATAGCCAGGATGAAGGTAAAACCCGTAGGCCCTGTCTTTATTGCGGGCGGATACAGATATGAAAAGATCAAGATAGACCATAAGGACGTAAAGGCATCTATGGAATTTAAGGGGCCATTCATAGAGGCCGGGGTAAGTTTCTGATCCCGGCAACTTTTTAAGCAAAACACACATCTCCTGAATATTCATGAGGTGTGTGTTTTTTGTTGTAAAAGGTCAGAGTGTTCTAACGGTCGGTTGCAAGCCGGCAGTCCCTTTCGGGTGATTTTCATATTTTCTTCATTTTTTTGTGTCAATATCTTGCGTAATGTTTGATCAAATTATGACAGGATTAAAAGAAGAGGGGATTTAGGGTAGGGGGATGGCTAAAAAGGGTAAACACAGGAACAGGAAGCAAAAGGTTTCAGCCAGGAAAAGCAAAATCCCTGTTATCTGGATTGTCTTTGCCCTTTCAGTGCTCATACTTGTACTTGCCGTCTCCGGCAAAATCCCTTTTACCAACTCGCAAAAAAAAGATGGAAAATCCTTTCATGTAAAAGGGGGAGAGACACGTCCTGTAATAGACCCTTCAATGTTTACAGGTCTGACCCGTGCAGCCTACACAGCAGCCCGGGAAAATCCGGAAGTTCTGGACCAGGTCTACTGCTACTGCAACTGCAGTGAGCCGCCATTTTATCACAAGAGCCTCCTGAGCTGTTTTACAGGGAATCACGGGGCAGGTTGACTGCTCTGTCAGAAGGAGGCCTTGAGGGCATCCCAGGTTTACAAGGAAGGTAAGAAAATCGAGGATGTCAAGGCTACAATAGACAGGGAATTCGGGATGTAGGATTCAGGCAGTTCTCTGGGTTTGGGATGTGCTGAGTATGTGTTTTATGAGGCTGAGCCTCTCCCTGAGACTGAGTTCAAAGTAAACGTTGCTCTCCATCAGGATTCCTACAATCTCTTTTGCCTCTCGTGAGACCATCATAAACACACTCCTTGATTCTTTTATCGGCTGTTAG
>BTTF01000103.1:0-6375 GCA_036244995.1 bacterium
CTCCGTTTATCATTGAGCAAACAAGGTTCTGATCACATTATCCAATATCTTCAATCTCAACAAGGAAAATCTTTTCTTTTCCGGCAGCCCTTTTAACTTCTTCAGTAAAACCTTTCTTGCTGAACAGGGCATAATGTTCCTTTCTCTTCTTTTTGCCCCACTCAACCATCGCTGCCTTGTTTTTCAATTCATCCAGCAAGTCCATGCCTGCTTTATTTTTGCTCCACTTCACCTCTCCAAAGAATATTGAGTTTTCTTCCTCATTCATTGCCACTATATCAATCTCTGCATCTTTTGACCACCAGCGGCCAACCTTGTCGAATCTCATACCATCTGCCAACCCCTTTCCCACAAAAGACCTGCAGGCCTCTTCAAATGTATGGGAGGAAAAAATATCCAGTATCGGCTTTATTTTGTTCTTTATCACATAGCTGGTCTCTCCCTCTTCTATAAAACTCCTGTTGGGGAAGACGAATCTGAACCAGAACCTGAAAAAGCTGTCATCCATCATATAGATGCCCTTTTTACTCTTCTCAAACGATTTTTCTGTAATCGGCACCTCTCTCTTGATAATTCTGAGATCAATCAGGACCGAGAGATACTTCCCGACCATACTCTTTTCAAAACCCGTTTCGTTTATGATTTCGCTTACCCGGGTTTTCCCCATGGATATCGCCCTCAGAATGGAGAAGTAGTTTCTTGGCTCGCGCAGTTCTTCCCTTAATATAAATTCGGGTTCATTGTAAAGATACGCCTCGGGCTGGAGTACCCTGTGTTTTATATTTGACCATAAATCAGAGGACTGATCAAACTGAAGAAGATACGCCGGGGTCCCTCCGAGGATTGAATATATATACAGGAATTCTTCGTTTGATTTTTCAGGAAAAAACTTTTTTGCATCCCGGAAGTTGAGGGACTTGATGTGAAGCTGTCCGGTTCTTCTTCCAAAGAGCGGAGATTTATAACCGAGCACCTCTGTCTCCATCATCCCTATACTCGATCCGAGCAGTATCAGAAATGTATTCGAGTCCCTGAGGTCTTCATCCCATCCCTTCTGAAAAATTGAGGGTATTGCCCTGTTTGCCTCGATAAGAAAGGGGAATTCATCTATTGCGATTACAATTCTGCCTTTGGTTTTTATATACTTAAAGAACTCATACCAGTTACCAAACCCTCTTGAAAGCAGAAACTCGTCTTTAAACATAAGGCCGACCTTTTCTGAAAGCAACCTTAGCTGCTCCCTCTCGGGAGCCTTGTCAGCAAGAAAATAGATATGCGGGATATCCTTGAAGAACTGTTTGACAAGTTCAGTCTTTCCGACTCGCCGTTTGCCGTATATGACTATAAACTGGGACTGCCTATCCCTGTGTATCTTTTTGAGAAACCCGAGTTCTCTTTCCCTGTTGATGAAGTTCATTTCCTGTCCCTGGTAGTTTACTTACAAGTATTATACTTTAAAGTAATGTTTTTGTGCACTCAATGCAGCCTTTGTTTTTTTTCCTGTAATCTCTCAATCAAGCTCAAGATTCCGGAGAAACAGTGACAGGGGATACCTTTCCGAGGCATCGAGGGGCAGGAAGTAATCATCTCCCAGATCCCTGTTCAGGGTTATGTCTTTTAGTTGAAGGTGAAAAGAGGTGTTGTTTATGTAGATATCCATCTCTGCAGGCAGTCTGTCCTCGGTTTTAAAAATCTCCATCCTGACCTGCCTCTTCCCGTCTGCATAGAGTTCAAGGCCGTTCCATGAAAGGTCGGTTTTGTTGAAACGGTATACTGCCTGCACTCTACGTTCCGTTCCGTTCTGCTCAAGGATATAAAGAAGCCAGGCATTGTCTGACTCTTTCATTACCTTTACTGATTTCTCAAGCGTGTCATGGTCGGGCAGGAGCCTGTTAAGGGCAATGGTTCCACTGTAAAGTAAATCCCTTGAGGGGATAAAGACCTGCAGTAGACCCCTGTTGAAGAGTATCTCCATTATGGTCAGTCTCAGGGGGCCGAAGAATCTTGCATCCAGACGGTCCGGGTGACTGTAGAAGAGCACACCGGAGAATGTCCCTTTTGCCTTGCCCCCCTGTTGAATCTTTACACGCAGGGCGGCCCTGAGAGTCTTTATGTATGAGAAATCAACCCGCTCAATGAGCACTTCAGGTGTGATTTTCTCAGGGATTGGAAGGGGTCTTTCCGGTTGTATTGCCTTTTTTGGTGCACAGGCATAAAGTAGCAGAAAGAAGGTCAGGATGGTCAGGATTTTCAGTGGGACTTTATCTGTATACATAGGTTTTAATTGTAACTTTTTCCGCTCTGCCTTGCCAAATAGTGCCCTCAAGTGATATTGTAAAGACACTGAAAATTCGCAAATTCCCGAATCCCTGAAACACAACCAATCAAGATGAGAGTAAATTTATCAAGGTTCAGAAAACCAGGCAGGTATATTGACAAAGAGATAAATGTTGTCAGAAAACCGGGGGCTGAGGTGAGGTTCGCCTTTGCATTCCCTGATATCTACGATATAGGGATGTCTCACCTGGGGCTCAGGATAATCTATGATATTGTCAACGCCCTGCCCTATGCCTCGGCAGAGAGGGTTTTTGCCCCGTGGACGGACATGAGGGAGTATCTCAGAGACAGGGGGGCGAAACTCTCATCCCTTGAGACCGGGACTGCGTTGAAGGATTTTCATGTCGTGGGTTTTTCACTCCAGTACGAACTCTCCTACTCAACAGTCCTTGAGATGCTTTCACTCGGGGGTATCCCGATTCATGCAGCGGACAGGAGCGATGGAGATCCACTTGTACTGGCAGGCGGGCCATGCACTGTTAATCCTGCTCCCATGGCCCCTTATGTGGATGCCTTCCTTATTGGTGATGGTGAGGAAGCAGTGGTGGAGCTTCTGACTATAGTCAGGGAGCGGTTGGCAAACGGCGCCAAACGCGAGGAACTGCTGAAGGCGCTCTCCGGAGTTGAGGGGTTTTATGTTCCGGGCTACAGCACGTCTCCGGTAAATAGGCGCTTTATAAAAGACCTTGATGATGCACCGTTTCCGCTCTCACCCATTGTCCCCTATACCCAGATTGTTCATGACCGTATAAATATAGAACTCTCAAGGGGATGTACCAGGGGCTGCAGGTTCTGCCAGGCAGGTGTTATATACAGACCCCTCAGGGAGAGGTCACCTGAAAGGGTCTTGAATATTGCCGAAAGAACCATCGCTTCAACAGGGTATGACGAGGTCTCATTCACCTCTCTGAGCGCTGGTGATTATACGCAGTTACTGCCCCTGATGAAGTCATTCAACAGGATATTTGGAGATAAAAAGGTCTCGCTCTCTCTTCCCTCCATCAGGGTGGCTGCGGTTGACAGGGGTGTGCTCAGAGAGATAAAGACCGTTAAAAAAACAGGGTTTACAATTGCGCCGGAGGCTGCAACCGAGAGGCTCCGTGGGGTGATTAACAAGGATCTCAACGGGGAGGATTATGAACGGGCACTTCACACCCTCTTTAGCGAGGGGTGGCTTAATCTCAAACTCTACTTTATGATAGGGCTGCCCACTGAGAGGGATGAAGATATTGAGGCGATTCCGGCAATGGTCAAACATGCACTGAAGATTTCCAGGAAATATACGGGCAGGTTTGTAAACATTACAGTGAGTATCTCTCCTTTTGTGCCCAAGCCCCACACGCCCTTTCAGTGGACCGGACAGGATTCTCCCGACAGGCTCAGGGAGAAGATAAACTTTCTGAGGGGAAAGCTCAGGAAAAAAGGTATTAACTTCAAGGTGCACGACATCAGGATGAGTCTTCTTGAGGCCGCCTTCTCAAGGGGTGGAAGCGGGTCTGCTGCAGTGCTCGGGGAGGCACACTCACTTGGTGCCTTTCTTGACGGCTGGTCCGAGTTCTTTGATTTTTCCTTATGGGAGAGGGCAATGGACAAGGCGGGGGTTGATCTGCGGGATTTTTCAGGAAAGACCTGGCAGGAAGACGAAGCCCTGCCGTGGGATTGTGTTGATGTCGGGGTGAAAAAGGAATATCTCCGCAGTGAACACGAAAAGGCCCATGAGGCTGAATGGACTACCGATTGTAACAGGGACAGGTGTCATGCCTGTGGTGTGGGGTGCAGGAGTGGCGAGTTCCTTTCTCCTTCCACTGTAAGGTACCGTCCTTTTTCTCAGGAGTCGCACTACAGGTTCACTCCCGTAAAGGTAAGGGTGGAGTATATAAAGAAGGGTATTTTGAGGCATCTTTCACACCGCGAGCTTGTGAACGCATTTCTTCGGGGGCTAAGGAGGGCAGGGGTGCCGCTCGTGTATTCAGCAGGTTTCAGCCCTTCACCAAAGGTCTCCTTCGGTCCTCCGCTGAATGTGGGTGTGGAGGGAGAGTCAGAGTATCTTGACATGGAGGTTTATCCCCCCTTTGATGTAAGTGAATATATTCACAGGATAAACAATGAACTGCCGGGAGGAGTTGAGATTAAGGAGATGGAATTTATCCATAGAAAGGTGCCGTCCCTGAGCAGTTTTGTAACGGTATATGAATACGAGATACGCTTTCCTGAAGACAAGCCGGTCAGGCTGTTACGGCAGGAGAGAATAAATAATGAAAAATTTAGTGATTTTATCCGGAATTTTGATATAATTGACGACAGGACTGTCAGATTAAGACTTAAGGACCTTCCTGACCGAAAAGTGAAACTCTCCGCCATTATTGATGACCTGTTTGGAGTGCCTATGGAGGAGCTGGAGATTGTAAGGAAAGGCCTTTTCGGCTTTAAGGACGGATGGGTGAGTCCCATGGAGCTGCTCAGGCAGTCGTTGGCCGTTGGTTGCTGAAAAATTTACAGGTGACCGATGAGCAGTGGCAAACGGCCGGTTAATTTTTGATGTCAAGTGAAATTCTTATAAATATTACCTTTGATGAAGTAAGGGTGGGGCTTCTTGAGGCCGGACAGCTTGTTGAGCTCTATGTTGAAAGAAAGCAGGACGCCTCACTTGTAGGTAATATCTACAAGAGCAGGGTAGTCAAGGTGCTTCCGGGCATGCAGTCCGCCTTTGTTGATATAGGGCTGGACAAGGCGGCCTTCCTCTATGTTGCCGACGTCAAGGCGGACATCGATGCATACTCCCCCTTTCTTGAGGATGAGGAAGATGCCGTTCATATAGAGTTTAAAAAAGGCCGGCAGGATGTGCCCATTGAGGAGCTTGTGCAGGAGGGCCAGGAGCTCCTTGTGCAGGTGGCAAAGGACCCCATAGGCTCAAAGGGTGCGCGTGTAACATCTTATGTAACAATCCCCGGCCGCTATCTTGTGCTCATGCCCGAGGTTGAACACATAGGGATATCAAGAAGGATACTGGATGAAGAGGAACGCACAAGGCTTAAAAATATTGTTGAAGAGATAAGGCCGAAGGGCTACGGACTTATAGTCAGAACAGCCTCTGAAGGGGCCACAAGGGATGAGCTCTTAAAAGACCTTGAGTTTCTGCTGCTCCTGTGGGAAAACATTCAGCACAAAAAAGAGAAGGTCTCGGCCCCAATCCTCCTTTACAGTGATCTGGACCTCGTCTTCAGGAGTGTACGCGACCTTATGAGTCATGACGTGGAACGCGTGATTATTGACTCCAGGGAAGAGTACGACCGGATGAAGGAGTTTGTAAATACCTACTTTCAGAAATTCTCCGACAAGATCGAATTTTACGACGGACACGAGCCCCTCTTTGATGCCAAGGGTGTTGAGCTGGACATATCCCGGGCCCTCGGCCGCAGGGTCTGGCTTAAATCAGGTGGCTACATTGTAATAGACCAGACAGAGGCAATGACCGTCATTGATGTAAATACCGGCAAGTACGTTGGCAAGGAAAACCTCGAAGACACCATCCTGAAGACGAATCTGGAGGCCGTCAAGGAGATAGCTTACCAGATAAGGCTCAGGAATCTCGGCGGGATTATAATCATTGATTTCATAGATATGGAAGAACTTGTAAACCGTGAGAAGGTTTTTAACGCCTTTAAGGATGCAATGAAGAAGGACAAGGCGAGGAACACCATCTTTAATATTTCCGAACTCGGTCTCATACAGATGACCCGGAAGAGGGTTCGGGAGAGCCTTGGCAGGACCCTCTGCGATGCCTGTCCGTACTGTGAGGGCAAGGGCTTTGTGCTTTCACCAAGGACAATCTGCTTTGAGATATTCCGCAAGATAAACCGCATGAGCATTCAGAGGGGGGCGAAACTGATAATTACAACACATCCCGATGTTGCGGAGCTCCTCTCGGATGAAGATAGATACGCAGTGGAAGAGATAGAGAGGAAGCGCGAAGTGGAGATAATCGTCAAGGTCGATTTACGCATACACCAGGAAAATTATAATATTACTGTTGTGTAA
>BTTF01000104.1:0-6371 GCA_036244995.1 bacterium
GAGATGACGCCGGAGCAAAAAAAACCCGTTAACCCGTTACAGCGGTCTCCATACTTAATCGAAGAGTTAGACAAAATTCCTGCACTATCTCCAAGGGACGAAGTGTTGGAAGGCCAGGAAGAGTACTATCTTGGTTATCATGATATCATGAGGATTACGGTCTTTGGACGCCAGGATTCTGTAAAGGGTGCCACGGATATCACTCGGGATACAGAAATCAGGAATGACGGCATGATCTCTTATCCCCTGATAGGAGATATTAAGGCTGCCGGGTTGACTATTCCGCAACTCCAACATAATATTGTAGAAAAATTAAAAGAGTATATCGTTGCCCCTAAAGTTGACATTCAGATAATTAAATACGCAAGCCGTGATGTCTCAATATTGGGTGAGGTTAATATCCCCCATGTAATTTATTTAAAGGGAAGGACTACATTGCTGGAAGCTATAGCCAATGCCGGTGGTTTAACCGAAAAGGCCAACCTGAAAGGTGCCTATATTATCAGGAACAACAAGATTATCCCTATTGATTTGTATGCCCTTATGACGGAAGGTGATTTGAAGTATAATGTGGAGGTCAGGAGAAAAGATATTATTTATATCCCGAACGTTCAGGATCAAAGGGTCTACGTGATCGGGGAGGTGAGAAAACCGATGATAGTGCCCTTTGCAGGTAAGATTCTGAGGGTTGCAGAGGCGATTGCAAGTGCCGGGGATTTTGAGATTTCAGCAAAAAAGAGCAATATAAAGATTATCAGGGGGGGGCTGGAAAATCCCACGGTTATCACAGTTGATTTCGATAAAATCACGAAAGGTGATCTGGAGGAGAATATAGCGCTCAATTCCGAGGATATTGTGTATGTTCCGGCATCCTTTGTAGGAGAATGGAACAAGATACTCAAACAGATCACGCCCTCGCTCCAGACCCTGTTGTTTGGTGTTACAGTAGATTATTATAATAAAAGATAGAGGGAAATGATTTGTTGGATATTCATTGAGGAGGGGAAAGGTTAGTTCCATACCGGATATGCCTTACCGGAAAATATCTGTTGTTAAATATGATTGATATACATAATCACATCCTTCCATGCCTTGATGATGGTTCCGACAGTCCTGAGAAATCTATCAGGATGGCGAAAATCGCTGTAGATGACGGCATCAGGCTTATTGTGGCCACTCCTCACTGCAATAACGGTGTTTACCAGGTAAGTCCCGGGAAAATTATTGAAGAAGTGAACCGGTTCAACCGGTTGCTTCAGGACAAAGGCATTCCTCTCAAAGTACTCCCCGGGGCCGATATTCATATTGACTTTAACCTTATAGAGGCTATTAAAACCGGTAAAGTAATGACTGTGAATAACAATCAACGTTATATTATGCTGGAGCTGCCGGATTACGGAGTTCCGCAGCATTTATCCGATTTTCTATGGGAAATGAGCCTCAATGGCATTACTCCCGTCTTTACCCATCCTGAAAGGAATGCAGCTATTCAGGATGATATTAAAATACTCCATGGTTTCATCATGCAGGGTGCCCTGTCCCAGATAACAGCAATGAGCCTGACCGGAGAGTTCGGCAAAAACCCCCGGAAATGTGCTTTATCTCTCTTGAAATATAACCTTGCTCATGTCATTGCTACAGATGCTCATTCAGTCAGGAGACGCCCTCCTGTCCTTTCGAATGCCCTCAAAGCTGCCGGTGAAATTGTCGGTGATGATTATGCACTCAGGATGGTTACTGAAATCCCTGACGGAATCATAAAAGGCAGTCAGG
The DNA here is from genome assembly GCA_036244995.1 of bacterium. Lineage (GTDB taxonomy): Bacteria > Nitrospirota > Thermodesulfovibrionia > Thermodesulfovibrionales > JdFR-85 > BMS3Bbin07. The sequence continues at coordinate 1,774 of BTTF01000104.1, forward strand.
TCTCTCTTCCGGAACCGAAAAGCAGAAAATTATGTTTTTTTGAGAAACTATTAAGCAGGAATTAAAAAGAAATGCCGGAAGAAACAAAGAGAGTCTGCCGGAATAACAGATAAGGCAACAGGAGAAAAACAGATGAGTCAGCTTGAACATACAGATAACGTTGAAGAGCGGGAGATTCACCTTAATGATTATATCGAGGTCCTGCTTCGTAAAAAATGGATAGTTATTTCCTGTTTTGTTGTCATAGTGCTCGCTACGGGTATCGGTACTTATTTGGCCACACCTGTCTACGAGGCCACAACCTCTATCCTGATTGATGAAACCAAGGGTGGTGAACAGGCATTATTCACTGAACTTGCGGGGTTGCCGCAGACCTCGGAAATACCATCCCAGATAGAGCTGATTAAAAGCCGTACCATAGCGGAAGAGGTTGTCAGAAAACTGAAGTATGACCAGAGAGTGTTTGATATATCAGGAGACCTTGATCCCGGGGTAACAAACCTGCAAATTCCGCAAAAATTTATTGATGAAGAAATCGAGGTCGAGTTTACCGACAGCAAGGGAAATTTCACTGTCACAAAAGAAGGGGAATCCCTTGGCAGAGGCATTGTTGGTACTCCTTTCAAGAGCGGTTCAGGACTTTATTTTGATCTGAAGGAGGTGAATCCCTACAAAGGGGCATCATTCAAGATCAAAAGGAGCAGGTTTTATGAGGCCGTGGAAGACCTTCAGAAAAAAGTCACTGTATCACCGGTAAGAAATACCAATATTGTTTATATAAAAGTCCAGGACAGTGATCCCCGGATGGCTGCTGCCATAGCCAACTCTATAGTTAAACGTTATATTCAGCATGATATCTCAAAGCGAAGCAAGGAAGCCACTTATATGATAAAGTTTGTAAAAAAACAGATTGAACCAACCCAGAAAAAGCTTGAAAATGCCCTTGAATCCCTTGCTGCACATAAGAGAAACTCCAGGGTTGTGTACCTGAAGGAGGGTACGAAAAAGCTCATAGAGAATATCGGGGCGCTGGAGCAAGAGAAGACCAATCTTGATATCAAGGAACAGCAGGTAAGGTATCTTTATGATGAAGTTCAGAAAAATATCACGGATACCTCAACTCTGAACCTCTCCGTTCTGGAAGACACAGTTGTACAGTCCATGATAGGCAGTCTTGCCATGCTGGAAAACAACAGAAAGTCTCTTCTTTCCGAGTATACGGCAAGACATCCACAGGTAGTTGCCCTGTCGGCAGAGATAAATGAAATAAAGAAAAGGATAAACGCTTCCATACTGAACACTCTTGACTCCTTACGAACTAAAAAGGAGAGTTTCTCCAAAGAGATAGGCAGGCTCAGAGCAGAGCTTAAAGTGCTTCCCGAAGAGGAAAAAAGACTGGCTGGACTGGTTCTCAATAAAGAGGTGCTGTCCAATATTAATGCCTTTCTCTTCCAGAAATTAAATGAAGCTACCATTACCCAGGCATCTACAATCTCTTCAATACAGGTTGTTGACCCGGCTATAGTGCCGAAAAAACCCATAAAACCACAGAAGAAAAGAAATATTTTATTGGCAGTGGTGGTCGGGCTGATGTCGGGCGTGGGATTTGCCTTTTTCTTTGATTATCTTGACAATTCCATCAAAACCCCCCGTGATGTAGAGGAGCGGCTCGGTCTTCCTGTCTTCGGCCATATTCCGCTTGTTCAGGCAGAAAAGACCAAACAACCGCTCTCAGGGAGGAGGTCGAACTCAGGGCTTATAACCCTTGATTCGACAAAATCCATCACAGCAGAGAGCTTCCGTTCCCTGAGGACAAACCTGCAGTTTGCCGTGCCGGAAAAGAGGGGAAGGGTGTTTCATTTCACCTCAACAATGCAAGGCGAAGGTAAGACTACAATTACGGCTAATCTCGGAGTAACCCTTGCCCTTATGGGCTCCAGGATTCTCATAATCGACCTGGATTTGCGCAAGCCAAGAATTCATCATATCTTTGACATAAACAGAGAACCCGGAATAACACATCTTCTTGCCGGGAAGTCGGATTTTAAAGAGATTATAAGACCAACAGCAACTGAACATCTTTACGTGATTCCAGCCGGTATAATCCCTCCTAACCCGTCTGAATTGTTGAGTCAACAGGATTTAAGTGATTTCCTGGACAAGACAAGAAAGGAGTTTGATTATATACTCATAGACTCACCTCCTGTTTTGCCTGTAACGGATTCTCTGCTTTTGGGCAGACTGGCCGATGCCTCTTTCATTGTCATAAAACTGGGTGAGACTTCTTTCCCGGCTGTTGAACAGTCAATAAAACAGCTACGGAGTGTAAATGTAAACGTAGCAGGCGCAATAATAAATAAAATTAAACCCTCCGCCGGCTACGGTTACTATCATAACTACTACCACTACTATTACGGAGATGAGTCACCTGAAGAGAAAAAGAACACCTGAAAAATAACTACCGTCCGTCCGGTAAACTTTCTTGAACCTTGAACAGGAAGTAACAATACATGGATCAGTTACTTGATTGAAACCCTTTTACAGAATATAGACAAGAAAACATTTTTAAAAGAGAGACAACTGATTGTGTCAGCTTGTCAACGGCATCCTCACCAAAAAGGTCGTCCCCTCTTCCGAAGATACAAAGTTTACTGTTCCACCTAAAAGGCTGACATTCTTGTGAACAATTGCAAGACCAAGCCCTGTACCCCTTTCCCTGGTGGTATAGAAAGGCAGAAAGACCTTCTCCCTTATCTCCTCGGGAATCCCCCTGCCGGTATCACTGACTGCTACCAGGAGGCTGTTGTCTTCCCGTTTTGCTATTATTGTGAGAATGCCCCCATCCGGCATGGCTTCAACAGCATTGCGGATAAGATTGTAAAGTGCCTGCCTCAACAGGACCTCATCACCTTTAAGGGTATACTCCTTAAGTATGGCATCCAGTTTAATATCGTCCCGGTCTTTCAGAAGCTGCTCAACTATGTTTTCAACAATTTCCTTTATATCCACATCCATCATATTGGGGGTTATCGGCTTTGCAAAGGACAGAAAATCTCCGATTATCCTGTCCATAACGTTTATCTCTTTCATTATGGTCTCAACCTCCGGGATGGAACTGATATCCTTCTTCCTTGACAGTATCTTTGCATAACCGGAAATAACGGCCATGGGATTCCTGAGTTCATGGGCTATTCCGAGGGATATCTCACCAAGAGACGACAGCCATTCGCGCAGCCTTATCTGTTTTTCAAGGGATTTCAGTTCAGTAAGGTCTGTAAAGATGAGTATCTGTCCAATGGTATCGCCGTTTCGGTTAAAGAGGGACGACATATTGAGGCCTATCCACCTCTTCTCACCCGCTGCATTTTCATAAAGATACTCTCCACGCTTGAGGCTCTTTCTCGTTTCAATAAGTTCCTTAAGGGGGGAGCGGAAGACCTCGTGATAGGGTCTTCCGACAATGTCCTCCGGTCTGTAGCGCAGTATAACGGCAGCCGCATTATTAACCTTTGTCAGCCTTAGGTCGTTGTCAAGACTTACAACGCCGCTGGGAACACTCTGGACGATGTTGTCACTGTAACTCTCCACCTCCTCTGCACGGTCCTCTGCCCTCTTTCTGAGCTGGTCCAGCTCCCGCTCATTCTCCTTGAGCCTGCCGACAAGTTCATGAAATGTATCAACCACAAAGGAGACATCCGAACGATCCTCTTCGGGTTCTCTTCTCTTCTGCCTGAATATCCTCATAAAGAAAAAGAAGAGGAAGATTATTATCACTAAAAAGAGCAGCAGGGAGAGTACAAATGTCTGTTCAGTAAAGAAGTTCACCTTGTTCATGGTTTAAGAATATCCCCTCAGATAGAGCTTCAACAGCTCCTGTCCCCACAGGACAGAGATTGCCGAGCCAAGGGCAAGGAACGGACCGAATGGTATCCTGGTCTTCCTGCCCTTTCCCTTAAAGAGCATAAGACCGATACCTATGATCGAGCCGGCCAGGCTTCCCAGGAAGGTCGTCAACAATACACCCTTCCACCCCGTCAGCGCACCCACCATTGCCATCATCTTTATATCACCACCGCCCATACCGCCTCTACTCAGCACAGCCACGGCATAGAAGAGACCGCCCCCAAGGAAAAATCCCGTAAGGGACTGCCCCATCCCGAGATTAGCTACCCGGTCAAAGGGGTCGGAAACCAGAAATATCCCCAGAATCAGGGCTATAACTGCACCGGGAAGTGTGATAACATCAGGGATAATCTGAAAATCAAGGTCAATGAATGTGATAACGATCAGGGTCGAAAAATATACCATGAATATAAGAGTGCTCGGTTCAGGACCAAATCTCCAGAGCACAAGGACATAACAGAGGCCATTGAGAAACTCAACTAACGGATACCTGAAAGAGATACGCTCTCCGCAGTATCTGCACCTCCCCCTCAGCAGGATAAAGCTGAGCACAGGTATATTGTCCCATGGTTTCAGTCCCTTGCCGCAGGAAGGACAACGAGAGGCAGGTCTGACAATCGACAATTCTCTCGGCATACGGTATATGCAGACATTGAGAAAAGAGCCGATAATAAGACCAAACACAAAAACAATAG
>BTTF01000105.1:0-6338 GCA_036244995.1 bacterium
GGCTGCATCTTTACCAGTATCTCCTTCATGCCCGAACTTTCAAGCTGGAATACCCCGGTGGTATGTCCGTCCGAGAGGAGCTTGTAAGTCTTCAGGTCATCAAAGGGGATTGATTTGATATCAAGTGCCTTGTCTGTGCCCTGCAGGTATTTCAGGGTTTCCTCTATCACTGTAAGGGTTTTCAGTCCAAGGAAGTCGAACTTCAGTAATCCTATGGCCTCAATGGATTTCATGTCGAACTGTGTAGTGACGGTCTCATCTGACGGCGATTTATATAGTGGTGTGTAGTCAGTCAGCGGGGTGGGAGATATGACCACACCAGCGGCATGGGTGGAGGCATGCCTTGAAAGCCCCTCCAGCCTCTTGGCAATGTCTATCAGTTCCTTTATCTCGGGCTTGGCCTTGTATGCCTCCCTGAGCTTTGGCTCTGCTGCCATTGCACTATCAATGGTAACGCCCGGGCCACCCGAGATGAGCTTTGCAATCCTGTCCACCTCTGTATATGGGATATCAAGGGCCCTGCCGACATCCCTGATAGCCGCCCTTGCGGCCATGGAACCGAAGGTTATTATCTGTGCAACGTGTTCAGAGCCGTATTTTTCAGCTACATAGGTTATGACCTCGGGTCTGCGGTCCTTGCAGAAATCCACATCTATGTCGGGCATGCTGATGCGGTCCGGGTTTAAAAAACGTTCAAAGAGCAGATTGTATTTAATCGGGTCAATCTCGGTAATGTCCAGACAATAGGCCACGAGACTGCCGGCTGCAGAGCCCCTGCCGGGGCCAACGGGTATGCCCCTGTTACGGGCAAAGTTTATAAAGTCCCAGACAATAAGAAAGTAGGAGGCAAAACCCATCTTCTCGATCGTCTTCAGCTCATAATCCAGCCTTTTAAGATATATCTCCGGCGGCTCTGCCCCAATCTTTCTCTGCAGACCTTCCACTGAAAGCCTTTTGAGGTAATCCTCGGGAGTATCCCCGCTTTCAACCTCAAACCTCGGCAGGAGGAACGTGTCAAGTTGAAATTCAAGGTTGCACCGTTCCGCTATCTTCCGTGTATTCAGTACGGCCTCCGGTGTTTCACTGAAGGATGCTTTCATCTCCTCGGGGCTTTTGAAATATAGCTGGTCGGTTTCAAACCTGAGCCTTTCACGGGCATTAATGGTCTTTCCTGTCTGTATGCACAGGAGGATGTCGTGGGCCCTTGAGTCCTCTTTTTTCAGGTAGTGACAGTCGTTGGTGGCTACCAGGCCGATGTGGAGTTCCTTTGAGAGTTCCTGGAGTTTCCTGTTTATTTCATACTGGACCTCAATCCCGTTGTCCTGTATTTCCAGATAGAAATTTTCAGGGCCAAGGATATGTTTGTACCTCAGTGCAACCTCCCTTGCCTCATCGACCATGCCCTGGGAAAGATAATACGGTATCTCGCCGTGCAGACAGGAACTGAGTGCAATGAGACCGCCGCTGTACTGTGTGAGCAGGTCTGCGTCAATCCTTGGTTTGTAGTAAAAACCCTCCAGATACGCCTTGCTCACGAGTGTGACGAGGTTTCTGTAACCGTCCATGTTCCTTGCAAGGAGTATGAGGTGGAAGGCATTCTCTCCGGAGGACGAGGATTTTTTATTGAGCCTGCCGTCAGGGGCAACATAGACCTCGCAACCGATTATGGGCTTGATCCCGGCCTTTATGGCAGCGCTGTAGAATTTAATAGCCCCAAATATATTGCCATGATCCGTGATGGCTACTGCGGGCATCTTGAAGGCGGTAGCCGTCTCGATCAGTTCCTTTATCTTTATAGCTCCATCCAGAAGGCTGTATTCTGTGTGTACATGGAGGGGGACATAATCTGCATGTTGCATGAAGTAATATTAACCATACAGAGGATTCCAAGTCAAACAGCCCCTGCATTACCGGATGTTCCTTTGTCTCTCAGGCCCGTTTTCGCATCAGGCATGCCCAGGAGCGAGGCGCTTCAGGAAGTTTTGAGTCAAAGGAGGTAGTCTTGAGAGAGATGATCTCAAACCGTGATTCCACTGCCGATACAATATCAAGGGCAGACCGTCTCGGTGGTCCGGATTCCCGTTCCGGTCCGTCGGTGCTGGCAATAAGGCTGAACCAGTAACCTCCTGAATTCAGGTGTTTCCATACGATTTCAGCCAAACGTGATCTTTCTTCCGGAAGTTCAAAGGTATGAAAACAGCCGCGATCGAATACGAAATCAAAAGCACCTGAAGGTATTTTATCCCTGAGGATATCAGCAACAATGAATTCAACCTTTACACCGGCTGCTGCGGCCTTTTTGCGGGCTATCCCGATTGCAGTCGGAGACATGTCCAGTGCAGTTACCTTAAAACCTTGTTGTGCCAGCCAGATAGCATCACTACCGGTCCCTGCTCCGAGTTCCAGGGCAGGACAGGGGGCTATTTGCTCGTCTCGTATAACAAGCTCAAGGTTTTTATCATGTCTTCCTGTATCCCATGGCAAGTCTCCTTTCCTGTAGCGCTCCTCAAAGTCAGTTGGCTTTTTGTTCATTAACTGTGCTCCTTCCTTGACTGAATTTTAAAATTCTCCCTATACTCTGATGCTGTAAATCAGAGGGCCTCCGTGAGGAGTGTTTAATGTTGAGGCCTGCGCCCATTACTGTTTTTGATAATCTCAAGGGTATTATTAAGTTTAAGCGTCAACTCCTCGGCCTTCTCCTGGAGTTCTTCGTTCAGATGGCTGACCTTGTCCGGATGACATTTGGCGATCTTCTCCTTATAGGCCTTTTTTATCTCTTCCCATGAAGCATTAGGGGAGACCCCCAAGGTCTTGTATGCTTCTTCCAGACTGAGGCTTACGGTATCCTGCTGATGAGATTGACTGCCGGAATTATGACGGGTATTGTTGTGTGAATAAGTTCCATGTTTTCCCCGGGTCATCTTCCTGTAAGATAAATAATATAATATCACTATGGCGATAAGATCGTCAAAAACCCCCGGGAAGAAATCTATTGGGCTGATAATATAGATAAGCAGGATTATTGACCATATATAATATGCTGTATTGCTCATGAGATTTTCGTTTCTCTCCTCTGTCCATCTAATCACAACTCCTGTCAGGACAGTTTTTATTATAAAACATATCGTTCAAACTGTACACCTATAGAGTACAGGAAGGCGACTCAGGAACCGTATCCCGTTACCTGTTGCAAATAAAGGCTTAATCGCTTATGATATATGCATAGTCGGATTCGGGTAAACTACCTGGGAGATGGAAAAAATAATGGCCCACGCATTGAATATCGTTGCTATTCGTAATACACCTGAAAATAAAAGTAACCCTGCGGCAATCCTTGGCGAGATTATCGGCACAACACAGTACGAAGCAGGGTCCCGTTTACGTGCTGCCGGAAGGTTCCCGGTTATTGTTGCTGTGTATGCAGAGCCTGCATCCGCAGATGAAACTGCAGCTAAACTCAGGTCAGCAGGTTTCGGAGCGATTGTTCTGAGCCAGGATGAGATTGAGTCTGATACCAAGCGTTTTATCGCACGAAACTTTTTCCTCGATGATATGCAACTGCGTGTTGAATCAAGAGAGGGAGAGAGTCTTCTTCTTGATTACAGCCTTGTAGAGATCATATTGCGTGGCACTTACATTGAGCAAGTCACTAAGACTACTGTTGAAAAGGGGAAAAAATTAAGTCTGGGCCTCGCCGTAATTTCGGGCGGACTTATACTGAGCAAATCTACTGAGAAGCATCACGTAGACACTTCGGAAAATCGTGAAGGATTTCTTGATTTATATGACTCAAGGAGACGCATAATAGTGCTTCGGGAGAATGCCCTGGTCTATTCATCACTTGGTTCCATGCTGAAGCCCACCCGTTCAGCAAACTTCGCCTTTATTACTGCTGAACTGAAACGCCGGTGTCCTGATGCTTCTTATGATGAATCTCTTTTAAACAAGTTGGCACAGTCACAGATATTGGGGCCTTTATTCAACCCTGCAGCAGATGCGGATATTGCAATATCACTCATGGCAAAGTCACTTCGCCAACAACAGTAAAAGAAGAGCCGAAAACCCTGTCTATCCATTCATAAGGGCATAGAAAATCTGAATACAGTCCCTTCATCCCGGGATGTTGTAAAACTCACCTGACCGCCGAGGATCTGCTCCCCGAATAATTTCATGGAATATGTGCCGACTCCCCTCCCTGCACCATCCTTTGTGGTAAAATTGCGCTGAAATACCCTTTGAGCGATATCCTGTGGAATCGGTTGCCTGTTCCATACGTAAAAAGAAAGAGAATTGTTGCCGTTCTGTTCCAACCATACTTTTGCCGTACCGTTTTCTTTGGTGGACTCAAGAGCGTTCGTAATCATATTGTAAAGGACACGCAACAATAGTGACATATCCGTATTGATGGAGAGGGTAGGGTAAGATGATGGAAATTGCAGGTTTTTGTTGCGGGCTGCCGGATGGTTGGTGAAAAATGATTGAAGTTCTTCCAGTATCTGCCCTGTTGAGGTTTTGTGTATCAACGGATGATATGTATAGGTTTCACTTTGTGAGAGACTTCTTTGTATCTCCACTTCCTTTTTCAGGCGTAATGATGACTGGTGAATAATTCTGATCAGATTCTCCTGGTTGTTTTCAAGTGAAAGCATTTCACTTGCCCCAACCAGTCCGGTCAACATGTTGTTGACATCATGGAAAAACGTTCTTTCCAGTGCTGCCCTTTGCTGTTGGATGCTGATATCCTGCAGGAAGAGTAGAAGGAATCTTGTTCCGGAGATATTTATTGGGTGAGATCTAACCAGCAGGGCGATATCGACTGTTCGGCCCCCTCTGTTTGCCGTTAACGCGCAGATTCTTTCAACAGGCTTGTCCTGGCTGAGGCTGGAGACTATCGCAATTGCGGCCCCGCAGGTTGAACAGAATTTAGTGGTGCCGCATCCGGCAGGTTCATCCTGAGCATGAATACACTGCAGCGCTTCCCCTGTCCGCAACCCCAGGGCCTTAGCAGGATCCTTAACGCCGAGCATTTTCAGGAATGAATCGTTCATGGTAATAATCTGCCGATGTTCATCCAGGATAGCGAGCAATCCGCTGATTGAATGGAGCAAGCCGGACATTACGGGGTTTTTGTTTACTGTTTCAATTTCCGCAATAAGCTCTTTTTCATCAGCACGTTCCGCGGGGGCAAAGTAGGAATCCATTTTTTTCATAGCTCAGTAACGATTATTTCTGATGTGATTTATCATAGCAACTGTTTTTACCGGCGTAGCCAATGAACTTTCCATGTAAGCGCCGCTTTTAAATTTAATGTAGATGAAATGCATTTTACTCAAATAATCTTCACACACCACACCATAGCATAGAAAAGATTAAAAATCAACAGGAAGAAAAGAAAGATAGGGGTCTCAACATTTAACTTTTTTTGTTATTGTTGCCACACTTAGGCGTTTTCATTCCAGTTTCCTGCTGTTATTAACTGTGATGCGCTCGTAAAAAGTCCCTAATTGTCACCCTGAACTTGTTTCAGGGTCTCATAAGTTCTTGATTTATATAGATTTCCCGAACTTGATTCGGGATTCAGAATGACAGAACAGGGTATTTCTGATTTTTTACGAGACTGTCAAGGTTATAACTAAGAGAAAACTTGACACCACCTTACTATATGTACAATAATAGGTACATGTACATATTTAGGAGGTTAATGAAATGAAAGCACTTACTTATACTGCTGTACGGGGAAACTTGGCGAAGACAATGAAGGAAGTCTGCGATGACCATGATCCTGTCATTATTACTCGAAAAAAAAATGATGCTGTTGTTCTGATGTCATTGGAAGACTATGAAGCATTAAATGAGACAGCATATCTACTACACAGTCCCAAAAATACAAAGCGACTTCTGGAATCAATCGAAGAACTTGAAAAAGGCAAGGGGAAAGAACGGAATTTAGTTGAATGAAACTTGTTTTTTCTAAAAATGCATGGGAAGATTATCTGTACTGGCAACGCACTGACAAAAAAATCCTGAAAAGAATAAATGAATTAATCAAAGACATTCAAAAAAATAAATATGAGGGCATTGGAAAGCCGGAACCACTAAGGCATAGCTTATCAGGATATTGGTCACGTCGGATAACAAATGAACACCGGATAGTTTATAAGATCGAGCATGATCAGGTATTACTTGCGCAGTTAAGATATCACTATTAAGTTATAACCATTCATTGCAGAGGGACAAGAACCAGCGGTCTTCTTTTCAGTTTGATTAGTTTTTTGTTTTTCATGGACTATACTCCTTGTTAACAGTTTCAAGGGTTCTTGCCCCTGAATTTTTCGTTA
>BTTF01000106.1:0-6274 GCA_036244995.1 bacterium
CATCAATTCCTACTATTAGATGCTCTCTTGAACCCCGTATCTCTTTTCTTAATTGACGGAATCCTTCAATCCTGTTAATATTAAATTGCATTCTGAAACCTCCTGTTTAAGATTTTTTTTGGGTTCGCACCTATATCTTAACAGGAGGTTTCTTTTTCTTAATAGCTATTTAAAAAGATTCAGCTATATTAGAATGGGGGCCTTTAACCTCTTCCCCTTTTAATATATAACGTTATTGACTACGTTGACTAATTACTTTTCCTTGTTATTATCTTACATACTGCAGAGGTAGAAACTCCTACATGGCGCGCAACCTCAGCCAATGGAATTCCATAAGTCTCAATCAACCTGCAAACTATCTGCGACCTTGCCTCAGACACCCTGCTCCTTCGACTGCCAGACCCTAATTCCAGAGGGTCAATTACTGGGGTCTATAATAGAAAAACAAAGCAAACGCGGGGTAAGAAAAACAAGCAGCCTTCTTTATGGAGTAAGATAAATAAATGGCAATGGGAGCATCTGTGACTATTGGGGTCCGTCATAAGGATAGTGACTCGATGCGAACTGCCGGGTGCTCCCAGTTAATACCCTGTCTAATGGGAAGATGCCAATCAGTGGCTATTATAGACGGGATTAACGGTATTGACAAAGCCATAAAAAATCTCAAACATAAAGGAGGGTCAAGATTGAAGAAATTACATGGAGGAATTGATGTGGGTAGTGAGCAGCATCATGTAATAATCATGGATGATAAAGAGAAGATATTGTATGACCGGGAGGTAGCACACAAGTACAGAAGGACTGAACGGGGGTCAGGTCTTGTTTCTTGTAATTTTGAAACAAGACTGATAAAATCACTACATGGCAAGACCGTTAAGAATAGAATATGAAGGGGCAGTATATCACGTAACCTCAAGTAAAGATAAAGACCTGGGGTCAAATCTTTACTTGAGGCAAAATAGTTAAACGGATGCCTGCAAATATGAACTTTGAGGTCATGAGGGGGGGGGTCTTTTCCTTTAGAACCTATGTGACTTTTTTGCTGCACACTTCCATACAGATTTTTATGAGACAATTCGCAACCTTGACTTTTCAGTCCGAAAATAATACCATAAAAAGACTGGAGGTGGAGTTATGAACATAACAAAAGACATTAAATCTGTTACTTATCTCAAGTCGAAAGCAGCTGATATTCTTAAACAGATTAATGAAACTCACCGTCCCATAATTATTACGCAAAACGGTGAACCCAAGGCTGTTCTTCAAGACCCTCAAAGTTATGAAAACATGAGAAACGCCATAGGTATCCTTAAACTTATTTCGCAAGGAGAAGAGGATATTAAAGAAGGAAAAGTCAAAAGCCAGGATAAGGTCTTTGAAAAAATAGAAAAGATGTTGCTTGCAAAATGAAGCGAAGGTGTGAGGTTGTATGGTCAGAAACAGCCGAAAATGATTTAATTGATATTATTGAATACATTTCCCGCGACAGCCAGTTCAACGCATCAAAAATATTCAAGAAAATCAAAAATAAAGCAAACGGTCTTAACCTGTCGTCTCAACGGGGCCGAATAGTCCCAGAGTTACAAGAGCAAGGGATTACTCAGTATCGTGAGTTGATCATATCTCATTGAAGGCTGATGTACAGAGTAGCTGAAAAAAACATCTATATAGTTTCACTTCTCGATGCCCGTCAAAACGTAGAAGATATACTCCTGAAAAGATTAACAAAGTAAATGAAAACAGTTCACCTCTCACCGCAGCTTGATCCTGACACTGACTTTCAACATAAATAAAAAGGATGGGGTCAGACCGACCCCATCCTTTTCCTTTACAGGCACCAAATATCCGGCTGTATTTTATTTCTCCGCCTTGATAACCCTTCCGTTTAAGGCTTGTACGGGCCGTATGTCCTTTTTGAAGAGCGAAGTAAACGTTGAGACCTGGGATGCTGATACCTCAACAGGGGTTTTTAATATATACCAGCTGACAGTCTCACTGCAGGGAGGTGTGGTAAGGGAGCCGGAATAACTGTAGTAGGATTTGTTGGCAGGCAGGAGGTCTTTTACGTTGATCTTTACACTGCTTACCGTCTTCTCATGACCTTCCTCTGAGGGCAGATTGCTCCAGAGTGTCCGGATAAAATCGTTTTGCCCGGCTTTTTTCAAAAAGACTGCAACTACTGCAAGCTGACCGTCTTTGCTTTTATGAACCAGGTGCGCAACCATGTCGTAGTGCTTTCCGTTAACAGTGTGTTCGCTTGGGCTGTGGAAATGAAACTGCAGGAGATCGTATTTCTTTCCCCCTATGGTTATTGAACTGCCCTCGGCATAATTAACCTGAATGGTGTGACCATTATTGATGATCTTCAGGGGTGATGCCTTGTAATCAAATGAAATGTCCTCCAGGTTTGCCTTAACCGTTCCGGTTATATCGACCGGGGATTGTCTCTTTCCTTCCTTGCATGCAGCAAATTCAGGGCTCAGGTCTCCCCAGTGCTCAGGACCTGTTTGTCCCTCGTAAGTCCAGTGGACGGGGCCTACCAGGTGACCGGCAAATGAATCCGTAGCCGTGGTGAACAAGAAGATGGAGATTGCTGCAGCCAGTACAGTGAAAAAGCGTTTACTCAAATTCATACAAACCTCCCGAATATTTTTATATTGTAATTATATATTAAATTGTGGCTGCAATTGTCAAGCATTTTTTCGTTTGAGGCTTTGGATAAAAGGCGACAAAAATGTAGAAAGGCACATAAATGTGATATCCGGGAAACGAGGTGTTTATTGATTTTTGTTGTGATATCAAGGTGTTATGATAACTGGCATTACATTTGCTTTGTTAGAGAGAAGTTGTAAAAATAAACAGTCCCAAAAGCCATGCAGGCTGCCGGGGAAAGAGTGAGGTAAATTTGATGACAGTTTTAAAGACATGCAATGACCGGGATATCATGAAAGAACACCCGTGTTTCTCAAAAGAGGCACATCACAAGTTCGGCAGGATTCACCTCCCTGTGGCCCCAGCATGCAATATACAGTGCAGATATTGTATAAGGAAATACGATTGTGCAAATGAATCAAGGCCGGGGGTTTCAAGCCGGGTTTTTAATGCACAGGAGGCTCTGGAAAGGGTGAGGTTGCTGATAGAGAGGGGGGAGCACATAAGTGTTATCGGAATAGCAGGGCCCGGAGACCCTCTGGCAAATGATGTTACATTTGAGGTCCTCGGTGCAGTTAACAGGGAGTATCCGGATCTGATCCTCTGCGTATCCACCAATGGTCTTGCCCTTTCGGACAGGCTTGAAGACCTTGTAAATGCCGGGGTGAGGAGCCTGACGGTAACCATAAATGCCGTAATACCCGAGACCGCCGAAAAGGTATATTCCCGGGTATCATACAAGGGAAAGCATTATACAGGCAGGGCAGCGGCGGATATTCTTTTGTGCAATCAATGGAGGGGACTCAGAGAGGCCATTGAGGCAGGGCTTATTGTGAAGGTCAACACCGTGTTGATTCCTGGCGTTAATGATAAGGAGATTCCCTTTATATCATGGCTTGCCGGCAGAACAGGGGCTGAGCTTCTGAATATAATTCCGCTTATTCCGCAGGCTGAATTTGAAGGCCTTCAGAGACCATCTCGTGAGGTGATAAACAGGCTGCGTGATGAGTGCAGGCAGCATATACCCCAGATGACCCACTGCAGGCAATGCAGGGCGGATGCATTCGGCGCCATCGGTGAAGATAAGGACATGGAGCTTGAGGTGATAAATGCAATGATCGGCGAGGACTACTGTGAGATGGTTTCATAGCCTTGAATTCAGGCGGGGTTTTTCCTTGTCAATACTGCTGGTTTTTTTATCATTCCTTGTCGTCGGAGCTCGTTGTGCAGAGGCAGCAGAGTCCCTGACCGTATCCGCTGCCATGAGTCTGAAAAATGCATTTGAAGATATAGGCCGGGTGTTTGAAGCAAAGCACGGAGGGGTGAAGGTTTACTTTAACTTTGCAGGCTCCGGTACCCTCAGCAGGCAGATAGAGTCCGGGGCACCGGTTGATGTATTTGCCTCTGCCTCGGTGCGGTATATGGATGAAGTGGAGGGGAAGGGTTTTATAATAGGGTCCTCAAGGCGCAACTTTGCGGGCAACACTATCGTCCTGATTGTGCCTTCAACCTCCAGGTTTCAGATCAGCTCCCTCCGCGGTCTTTTGAATGCAGGGGTAAGAAGGATTGCTATCGGAAATCCCGGAACAGTTCCGGCAGGGAGATACGCAGAAGAGGTATTGAAACACTTTGAGCTCCGGGATAAACTCGGAGATAAACTGATCTTTGCCGGAAATGTGAGACAGGTATTGGACTATGTGGCCCGCGGAGAGGTGGATGCAGGTATGGTGTATGCCTCTGATGTGAGAGTCAGGCCTAAAGAGGTGAAAGTTGTGGTAACTGCACCGGTTGAGAGCCACAAACCAGTGGTTTATCCTGTGGCAGTAATTAAGGGCTCGGAGAATAAAGCACTGGCAGGGGAATTTATTGACATGGTTACTTCAGAGAGTGGCCAAAAAATACTGAGGAATGACGGATTCATACCGTTGGGGAAGGAGAAAAACATTGAGCGCCATAAATGATGCAACACTGTTTTCATTGAGACTGTCCCTCCAGGTGGCAACAGTGGCCACTGTGCTGGTGATGCTTGTGGGGATATCTGTTGCCTATATACTTGCGAGAAAGGATTTCAGGGGCAGGGTATTGCTGGACATCCTTATCACCCTCCCACTGGTATTGCCTCCCACGGTTACGGGTTATTATCTCGTCATCCTCTTCGGAAGAAACGGCTTCATCGGGAGGTTCTTTTATGACCTGACGGGGTGGAGCATCATGTTTACATGGTATGCTGCGGTACTTGCATCCTTTGTAGTGGCCCTGCCCCTGATGATAAAGACCGCACGGGCAGCAATGGAGTCTGTTGATAAAAACCTTGTAAACGCCTCATACTCCCTGGGCCATTCGGAGCTTGAGACAGTTTTTAAGGTCATCCTGCCGCTCTCCAGGAAAGGCATAATTGCCGGGGTTGTCCTCTCTTTTGCAAGGGCACTTGGTGAGTTTGGCGCCACGTTGATGATAGCAGGCAATATTCCCGGGAAGACGGATACCATGCCCCTTGCCATATATACACTGGCTAACAGCGGCGAATGGTCAACAGCAAACTTTATGGTCCTGTTCCTTACACTGATCTCCGGGTTCTTCCTTTATATAACCAACAGGGTTGGAATGAGGGCTGTCTGATGGGGTTATCTGTAAACCTGTTAAAGAAAGTGCGGGGCTTTACCCTTGATGTGCAATGGGAGGTTGAAGACGGCATGGCCGTGCTCTTTGGTTTTTCAGGTGCGGGAAAATCCATGACCCTGCAACTGATTGCAGGCCTTATAAAGCCGGATGCCGGGTCAATACACTTAAATGGCAACGTCCTCTTTGACAGTGCCATGAAGATAGACCTTCCCCCTCAGAGGCGGCCCTTTGGCTACGTATTCCAGGACCTTGCCCTCTTTCCCCACATGACGGTGAAGGATAACATCCTGTATGGTGCCAGGGGGCTCAGCAGGGATGAGAGGAAGGCAAGGGTCAGAGAGATGGTCGGGCTTTTCCGTCTTGGGGGATTCGAAAGGAGCTTTCCGTCTGAGATATCGGGCGGCCAGAAGCAGAGAGTCGCCCTTGCAAGGGCCCTTATGGGAAAACCCGGGGCTCTTCTTTTGGACGAACCATTTTCCGCCCTTGATAACCCCATACGTCTTGAGATGAGAAGGCTCCTGAAAGATGTAAGAAGGGAGTTCAATATCCCGGTTATACTCGTCACTCATGATATTATAGAGGCATATACCATGGCTGACAGGATAATCGTCTATTCCGGCGGCAGGGTGAGGCAGGCGGGACCGCCCCGTGAGGTCTTTGGCAACCCGGCGTGTCCTGATGTGGAGATGCTCGTCAATATGGCCGGGACTGCAAGTCTTCCGCTCTGTGCAGATTTGCATATGAACTGAGAGTCTTTAACAATAGCCGTGAATATAGAAACGATGTGCTTTGTGCGTATTTGGTAGCTTTACCGTGAATTGCTGAAATTATGATATTTAGATTTAACTTGACAGACTAACATGAATAAGATTAATATTTTTTCAGCATTGTCCGGTTAGGTATTTGCATGTAAAGAAAGCAGATAGGGGGTCATATTTAACTTGACTTTTTGAAATAAGAATTCCCGGCAAAATTTTTATAACACTTTGATTATAAAGGA
>BTTF01000107.1:0-6134 GCA_036244995.1 bacterium
CACCAGGTTGATAGGCTGGAGGTGTAAGCGGAGTAACCCGTTCAGCTTACCAGTACTAATAGACCGTGCGGCTTGTCCTACTCTCCTTCCTTTCCCAGTACCCTCCTGTTGTCAAAGACTTGATTTTTTTGTTCTTTAAGTTATATTCTATATCGTAAACAGACGAAGAGTTTTCCGGTGGTTATGCCGGCGGGGAAACACCCGTTCCCATTCCGAACACGGAAGTTAAGACCGCCAGGGCCGATGATACTGCGACTGTGAGGTCGTGGGAAAGCAGGACGCCGCCGGATTTAAAATTAAAAGGGGATATGGACTGATTAAGGTCTATATCCCCTTTTTAATTGTGTGTAGTGTACAAATGTTGATGACAGACAGTACTGATACCATCAATAGCATTACTTCAGTATAATCATGTAAAAATAGGTTGCTTCCCTGCCTGTTTCTCTATTTATGGCTGTAAAACCTATACGGTTGACCTTTCTGTTCAGCTTTTCCATAATTTTAGCTGTAACCATTCCAGTTTCCTTGTCAACTTCAGGCCTTATCCATCCAAGCTCGGAGACATAAATACCCGGATTTTTATAAATGCCATGATTTATTATCCTCCCTTCTATCCTGTCCGGAGGGTTTTCTTTAAGGAGCCCGTAAGGTGGGTATACATTGTCTACATTGAGTGGTTCCGTCAATAAAAATTCCCTGAATTTATCCATTTTTGCCCAACTTCCTACTGAGGCATACCTTGGCAGCAGGTAAATATCGGAGAACCCCCCGGTGCTTGCCGGGTCCTGTGTGAATGAGGCAGTGTAGCCATGTTTTTTTAACAGTTTCACAAACTCCTGATTATACTCTCCGTAGGGGAATGCGTAGAATTCAGGCCTGATACCAAGGATTTTTTTAAAACGTTCCTGGCTTCTTAAGAGATCAGCTTCAAGCAGTTTCAGGTATTCTTTGCGGGACATTTCATCAGGCCACCGCGCAAGTCTTTGGTGGGAATAGGAATGATTGCCAAAGGTCGCCTTTTTATATTTCATTATATCCCGGATATCTTCAAGTGTCATAAAATCAGGGTATCTATCGATGGCTTCCATATATAAAAAGATGGTAAAGGGAAAGCCGTATTTCTTCAACATGGGAAAGGCATGCGTAAATACGGACTTGTAGCCATCATCAATTGTTAGAACTACAGTCTTTGGCGGTATATCTGCCTTGTCCCTGATAAGTTTAACGAGTTCGGGAAGGCTTACAACATTGTAGTGGTTATCTCTCAGGTACCTGAGTTGAGCTTCAAACTCTTCTGTGGCAATAGAGGTGCTTGGGCTTTTTGGTTCATTGAACTTATGATAAACGAACACAGTGGCGTAGCCTGTTTCTGCAGCAGCAGAGCAGGGACTAATAAATAAAAGCAGGATCAATACGACAGGTATCGTAAATCTCAAGATTCGTGCTCCGTATTATGTTGTTAAGCCGCCTTACATACTCCTGTCTAAGTATGGAGTAGTTGTCAAGGTATTTGATAAGCTGTAATGAATGGGATGTATCTGTTCGCTTTTTCCTGAAGTCCTTGTATGCCCAACCGACATTGATATTGAAAAGGTAGTCTTTAACTGCCTGGAGTGTGGAGTCGTACCTCGAGAGCCTTGCCTCTGATCCTGTAGCCTTTATCCCGACACTATTACCAAATGTCCAGATACCGAAAATATTATTTCCCTCCTCAAAGAACCTGGAGCTTCCCCATCCGCTCTCAAGGGCAGCCTGAGCAAGAATTATGCTTGGGGGATGGGTGTTGAGCCGGGAGAGGAGTTCGTTGATGTTGTCTGTCCGGTATTTTTCTGATAAGTCACTCAGGAAAGAGCGCTCGCTGTTCTTTAAGGCTATGCTTCTGGAAATCTTTTCTCTTATTTGCAGAAGTTCCTTCCTCTCTTTTTCTATGTCGTTTCCGGCAATAAGGATAGAGGGAAGAACTATCTTGATAAAAGCCGCTTTCCTTTTATCTGCAGTAAGCCCCTCAAGAGAGACAACAGATTTGTAGACTACAGGTTTTACTGCATTACAGACGAATTCCACCGTCTGTATATCGTCTATAGATGTCATATCCTTGTAGATGATCTTAATATTACTGCCATGTGTTCGAAGAACTTCCTTGCCTGAGAACAGTAATATTGAAAAGGCCATCAGGGAGACGGTTATCGTAAGAAACCCTTTCACAATCTCAAAATACCTCCGTTATTTGCAGCTTCATATGAAATTATACCATATTTTGTAAAATACATCAGTTTTATGGTTAAATAAAAATCCATTGGAATTTCTATTTTGCAGTATAGGAGACTTTTGTGATGAAGAGGTATTTTGGTCGTTATGGTGGGAGGTTTGTTCCGGAAACCCTGATTCCGGCACTTGAAGAGCTGGATAGAGCCTTTGGGAAGGTAACGAGGGATAAGGGGTTCAATGAGGAGTTTGGCAGCCTGCTCAGGGACTACGTGGGCCGGCCCACACCCCTGTACTTTGCGTCAAGGCTGACCGGTTATCTTGGTGGTGCAAGGATATACCTGAAAAGGGAAGACCTTACCCACACAGGCGCCCATAAGATAAACAATGCCTTGGGACAGGCACTTCTTGCCAAGCGGATGGGAAAAGAGAGACTTATTGCCGAGACCGGTGCCGGTCAGCATGGCGTGGCCACTGCAACAGGTGCAGCCCTGGTTGGGCTGAAATGTGAAATCTATATGGGGTCAGAGGATATGGAGCGGCAGGCCCTTAATGTATTCAGGATGAGACTTCTCGGTGCAGAGGTTTCAGAGGTTTCAGAGGGCTCAAGGACACTGAAGGACGCAATAAATGAGGCATTAAGAGACTGGACAACCAATGTAAGGTCAACCCATTATATTCTGGGAACGGTCTTTGGTCCGCACCCATACCCTACAATGGTCAGAAAATTCCAGTCGGTTATAGGCAGGGAGGCAAGGAGACAGATATTGAAGGCCGAAGGCAGGTTGCCGGATTGTCTGATTGCATGTGTTGGCGGAGGCAGTAATGCCATGGGTCTTTTCCATGCATTTCTCGGGGATGACGTGCGTATGATCGGGGTTGAGGCAGGAGGAGAGGGGATAGAGAGCGGGCTACATGCTGCAAGGTTTGCCGGTGGTTCAATTGGGGTTTTTCAGGGATGCAAGAGCTACCTCCTTCAGGATGAGGATGGGAATGTGCTTGGTACCCATTCTGTTTCTGCCGGACTGGATTACGCATCTGTTGGCCCTGAACACGCCTTTCTCAGGGAAGCTGGGAGGGCGGAATACACTTATGCTACAGATATAGAGGCGCTTGATGCCTTTGAAGTGCTCTCGAAGACCGAGGGGATTATCCCGGCCCTTGAGTCTGCTCATGCCCTTGCAGAGGTGATAAAGCTTGCCCCGAAACTCCCTGAAAACAAGGTCATAGTTGTTAATCTTTCCGGAAGAGGTGACAAGGACGTTGAACATGTTGCAAGGATAAAGGGGGCAATAAAACGGTAATCCGTGATATTTATATAACCCGTGTAGGTTTTTTGAGGGGTTAAGCCTGGGATATCCTTATGAAATATCGTTCTATGTCTGTCAAAGGCAGCTTCAGGGCAATGGTTTCAATATTGAAGTTCTTGATTTTACTCCCAAGTCTGGTTTGAGCCTCTTTTATTTCTTCACAATATGTTGGTCCCTTGCTGAGGATTAAAACGCCTCCCCTGGAGAGAATCTTTTCGGTCTTTCTGATAAAGTCGTATGTCCTGAAGAGCGCCCTTGTTACAATAATATCGTAGACCTCTCCCGCACTCTTTACATGCTCCTGAAGGGTGTCCTGAATTACCGCAGTGTCGGTTAACCGGAGCTTATTGCCTATGTGCCTCAGAAACCCGGCTTTTTTCCATGAGGGTTCCATCAGTGAGACGCTTAACTCAGGTCGTGCAATCTTGAGTACAACCCCTGGAAATCCGCCTCCGCTGCCCACATCAAGTACCCGGGAGTGCCTTGTCATGACCCGTGGGGGGTCTGGAAAGACCTTCAGGTAGAGCAGGGAATCCAGGAAGAGGCGTATGGCCATAGCCCTGTCATCCTTCAATCCTGTTATGTTGTATGCCTTTGACCAGTTCCTTAGCTCCCTGTGATAGAGGGCATATTTGTTCAGTATCTCCTCATCAGGCTCTATGCCCAGCTCCTGTAACCCTGCTGTCAATATATCAAGGAAATTCTCTGCCACAGGCTGATTATTCTATCATTTCCGAGGTGTCCACACCAAGAGCGAGGTTATGGAGTATGTGGTCTATAGTTGCAACAACTCCAAAGTTGAGGAAGGTTGACTGGAATATGGTTTCAGGCGGGTTGAGGATCTCGTTGCGGATTGTCAAAAAGAGCCGCCTCAGTCTCGTCCTTCTGTTATAGCTTGAGTTACGGATAATATCAGAGCATAGTTCACACACCGGGACAGCCTCTCTACGGGCATAATCGAGAAATATCTCTGCTATCTTATGAAATAAACTATCCGGGATATCACAAGCCTGTTTGCCCTTGTAAGGCTTCAGCAACCTGTAGATGCTGTCCTCATGCATCCACCATGTCTCAAAGGGGAACTGGAACATATCCCTTGGATGGTAGCTCAGGGGCTTATAATTAGAGGTTTCAAGCATATATTCTACCGGTTCGAGATTCTGCCAGCCAAGGATGTTTTTCAGGATAACCGTATCAAGTGGTATGGCAAATCCATTGCTGAACCCCTTTTTCATAAAGTGCTTTATCAATTTGAGGAGATAATCTTCCTTTACCGGATAATAGCTCAGTTCTGAAAAATACTCCCTTTTTATATCATCATACCCCTCTTTTGTCAGATTGGTTATGATGATTGTATCCTTAATGCCGACCTTTAGCTTCATGAGTATGGAGGCAAAAAAGTAGTAGTTTCGTCCGAACTTTTTACCGATAAAAGCGGACATCGAACCATTTCCGTCGATAAGGCTTACCCAGAGGTCGACATATTTGTTCTTCCTTCCCCCCGGAGGGTCTGTAATAAATGACATGACCTCCGGCGTTAAAGGTAATTCCTGCATAAGGGATATATACGTCCTTTCCGCTTCATCTTTCATAAGGGGGTTAAGGCAGGAGACACTGTAGAGGATGTTTATTGCATCCTGTGTTGATGCCATCTCTATTGCCCTTAAAGCCGAGAGGGAGACTTCGCTGTCGTGGTGATATGTGAGATGTTCCAGAAAGCAGAGCACTTCAGGTTCTTCCGAACCTGCCAGGTCCTCTATCATACCGAGAAGTCCCTCGGGTTTGCTTTTTTCAATAATCACCTTGTGGATGTCGTAGAGTTTTGAGGGATTCGACCTTATCTGATCTACTATGAAATCCTCAAAAGAGTCTCTGAAATCTGTAAACTCTTCTACAAAGTCCTCAAACCCCTCCAGGCTTTCCAGGAGGTCTTCAGGCTCAAAGGCCGAGAGAATAATGGCCTTGTCCAGGTCGGATATGTTCTCTGTGCCAAGCACCTTCTTGAGCTCGTTTATGAGCCATTCAGGAAGCGGCCGCGGGCTGTGCCTGTCAAGTATGAACTTCGTAAGTGTCAAGATGTTGTCCTTCTTTTGGGATGTGAATTTTTCAGTCCGGATCAATCTGAAAAGAAGCATCAGGACTGTATTGGGGTCTTCGTATATATATCTGGATACCTGCCGTCTCATATCCCTTGGTGGTAGGGCAATAAGTCTTCTGAGATCAGCAAGCTGGTTTTTTCTGGCCATCTACCTCTCCTTTATTCAGTAACCATAAACTAAGAAATAAACTGGGCAAAGCTGTCTATTGCCTGCTTCTTTCTCTTCTCTTTTTCTCAAGGGCTATCATAACAAGGGCTATGGCAGCTGGTGTGACTCCCGGGATACGGCTTGCTTCGCCGACATTTGAGGGCCTGACCTCTTCGAGTTTTCTCAGAACTTCACGGGAGAGTCCCGATATCCGGTCAAATTTGAAGTCGGGCGGGATGGTACGCCCCTCGATACGCTTCATCCTCTCTACCATCTCCATCTGACGTTTAATGTATCCTTTATATTTTATCTCTGTTTCGATAAGTTTTTCCAGTTCTTTATCAACTTCGTAAGGAGGAGGACAGAGAATTCT
>BTTF01000108.1:0-6103 GCA_036244995.1 bacterium
CCCCGTATATTGTCTTTATACAACCATTAGAGTTAAAATAATCAGATAAACCAAAAGATTTTCCGGAGACAGGATCATGAATGAAGGATATGAGAGGGAAATGTTTAATTTTAACAGGATAAAGAGGCTGCCTCCCTATGTCTTTGCCATTGTTAATGCCCTCAAGCATGAAGCAAGGCTGCAGGGAGACGATATTATAGACCTTGGTATGGGAAATCCCGACCTGCCGGCACCCAAACATATAGTTGAGAAACTCTGTGAGGCATCAAGGAATCCCAGGAATCACAGGTATTCCGCATCAAAGGGGATAACCCAGCTGAGGATGGCAATATGTGAGTGGTACAAGAGGAGATTTGATGTTGATCTCGACCCTGAGTCAGAGGCGGTTGTGACTATCGGTTCAAAGGAGGGCCTGAGCCATCTGGCCCTTGCCATAGTAGAGCCCGGGGATGTTGCACTTACACCAACTCCTGCATATCCAATCCATCCATACAGTGTAATAATTGCGGGAGGAGAGGTAAGGAGTGTGCCCATCGGGCCTGGAATAAATTTCCTGGAGGAACTTGAAAAGGCATTTAAAAATACATGGCCAAGACCAAAACTGCTTATAATCAACTTTCCTCACAACCCAACCACCGAGGTGGTTGATCTTGAGTTTTTTAAATCTGTAGTTGATTTTGCAAAAGAGAACAAACTGATAGTCATCCATGACTTTGCCTATGCCGACCTTATCTTTGACAATTATGAGGCATCAAGCTTTCTTCAGGTCCCCGGGGCCAGGGATGTCGGTGTCGAGTTTTTCTCCCTCACAAAGAGTTATTCCATGGCTGGATGGAGGGTTGGTTTCTGTGTCGGCAACCGCAAACTTGTAGGCGCACTCATAAAGATGAAGAGTTACCTTGACTACGGAATGTTTCAACCTATTCAGATAGCAAGTATAGTTGCACTGCGGGGTCCCCAGGACTGCGTGGAGGAGATCAGGAAGACCTATGAGAAGAGGAGAAACACACTCTGCAGGGGACTGAACCGGATGGGCTGGGAAGTAAAGCCCCCGAAGGCCACAATGTTTGTCTGGACAAAGATTCCGGAACCCTATGTCAAGATGGGCTCCCTTGAATTTTCAAAATTCGTACTTAAAGAGGCAAAGGTGGCCGTATCACCCGGCATAGGTTTCGGAGAGGGCGGAGATGAGTATGTAAGGTTTGCCCTTGTTGAGAATGAACACCGTATAAGGCAGGCAGTTAAAGGGATCAGGAGGTTATTCAGATAATGATCAATGTCGGGATTATCGGTTTTGGGACTGTGGGTACAGGCACGGCAAAGATACTGCTTGAAAATAACGTTGTCATAGAAGAGAAAACCGGCCTTCAGATAAACCTTCAGAGCATTGCCGACCTCGATACCGAAAGGGACCGGGGAGTAAAAATACCAGAAGGCATACTTACGCGTGAAGTCTCTGATGTCATTGACAACCCGGACATCCATATTGTGGTGGAACTTATGGGAGGCATTCAGCCTGCAAAGGATTTTATCCTCCGGGCACTGAATAACGGCAAGCATGTGGTGACTGCCAACAAGGCCCTCCTTGCCACAGAGGGTAAAGAGATATTTGAAGCGGCTGAAAAGAACTCTGTATCTGTTGGGCTTGAGGCGGCTGTTGCAGGCGGCATACCGATTATAAAGGTACTGAAAGAGGGCCTTGTGGCCAACAGGATTCTCTCGATATACGGCATCATAAACGGTACTTCGAATTATATACTCACAAAGATGACAGAGGATGGCATTGATTTTTCAGATGCACTTAAAGAGGCCCGGAGTCTGGGTTATGCAGAGGCCGACCCGACCCTTGACATTGAAGGGTTTGATACAGCGCACAAACTCACAATCATCTCCTCTCTGGCCTTTGGAATTCCTCTCTCTTATGAGAAGATTCACATTGAAGGGATTACAAGACTCACATTACAGGATATAGAGTTTGCCGGAGAATTAGGTTACAAGATAAAGCTTCTTGCGATTACAAAGTCTGTAAACGGAGAGGTTGAGCTCAGGGTGCATCCAACCATGATACCTGAAAATTACCTGATATCCAGGGTTGACGGCGTCCTGAATGCTGTTTACGTTATGGGAGATGCAGTTGGGGAGACCCTTTATTACGGCAGGGGTGCAGGAGATATGCCGACAGGCAGTGCTGTTGTGAGTGACATCGTGGATATAGCAGGAGATATCAGGAACAATGGTGTCTCCTCTCTTGGGACTGATTTTATCGGAAAAAGGAGTGACCTTAAAATAAAGGCTATTGGTGACATAGAATCCATGTATTATTTCAGGTTTACTGCCCTTGACCGTCCCGGTGTCCTCTCCAGGATATCCGGAATCCTCGGGGATTATAATATAGGCATAGCTGCAGTTATACAGAAGGGCAGACGGGCCGGTGCGGCGGTTCCGCTTGTAGTGCTGACTCATAAGGCAAGGGAGCGTGATGTTCAGAAGGCCCTTCAGGAAATAGACAGGCTCGATGTGGTAGCCGACAGGACAGCCTTTATACGTGTAGAAGGCGAGGAAACAGAGGGATTTAACGATTGACGAGGGACGATTTAATCTGGTAATCTTCAATTCTTGAAGGGGAGGTATTTTATGGAAGAGATTAAGCCGGACAAGACCATTAACATAAAAGGCCTGGTCTGCCCTTACACCTTTGTAAAATCCAAGCTCGCTATAGAGGATATGGAGGTTGGAGAGGTGCTTGAAATTATTCTCGACTATCCGGAGGCATCAAGAAGCATACCCAAGTCCATGGAAGACCACGGCCACAAGGTACTGAAGGTCGAGAAGATCAATGACACAGACTGGGTACTTGTTATAAGAAAGGAGAGGGAGTGATGGAACTTAACGACGAGCAGATACATCGTTACAGCAGGCATATTATTTTACCTGAGGTTGGAGGCAAGGGGCAGAAGAAACTGCTTTCCGCAAGGATCATCATAGTCGGTGCCGGGGGGCTCGGGTGTCCGGTGGGTTATTACCTTGCTGCAGCCGGTGTGGGGACTATAGGAATAATAGACAACGACACTATCGAACTGAGCAATCTGCAGCGCCAGATCGCCCACAATACAGAGCGGGTCGGCATGTATAAGACCGACTCGGCAAAAAAGACATTTGAGGCCCTTAATCCGGACGTTAATGTAATTGCAATAAAGGAAAGGATCTCTAAGGATAATATCCTTGACCTTATAAAGGATTATGATATTGTAGTAGACGGCAGTGACAACTTTCCTACAAGGTACCTTGTAAACGACGCCTGTGTCCTATCGGGCAAACCATTGGTGAGTGGCGCTATCCTGAGGTTTGAAGGCCAGGTAACTACAATCCTGCCTAAAGAGGGACACTGCTACAGGTGTCTATTTGAGGAGCC
The DNA here is from genome assembly GCA_036244995.1 of bacterium. Classification (GTDB taxonomy): domain Bacteria; phylum Nitrospirota; class Thermodesulfovibrionia; order Thermodesulfovibrionales; family JdFR-85; genus BMS3Bbin07. Next base: position 3,413 of record BTTF01000108.1, read on the forward strand.
ACCTCCTCCGGGGCTTGTCCCGTCATGTCAGGAGGCAGGAGTTTTGGGGGCGCTTCCAGGTGTTATAGGCGGATTGCAGGCCATGGAGGTACTGAAGCTGATACTCGGAAGGGGAGAGCCACTTAAAAACCGGTTACTCATCTACGATGCCCTTAAAACATCCTTCAGAAAGGTCAGGATACCCAAAAATCCTGCATGTCCTGTATGTGGAGACAACCCCACAATTACAGAGCTTCATGATTATGAAGCCGAATACTGCCGGATGAGGCTTTAAAAAAGGTCTGCTTCAGTCACAGAGGGCATGGAGAGGGAAACAGGGTGGAAAGCAAAGAAAGAGGTCCCGGAGAAAAGGGAGATACAGTGCCTTCAAAGGTCTTTTTTGCACCTGCAAGGGTCACGAAGTGGAAATATGATGACAGCATGCCCGGAAAGCTTCAACGCCTTCTAAAAACCTTTAATCTGTCTGCTGTTTTTGACAAGGACGAGTGGGTAGCAATAAAGACACACTTCGGTTCCCCGGGTGCGCACCGGATTGTCAGGCCTGTCTTTCTGAGCAGGATCGTTGAGGCAGTTAATGAGGTGGGGGCCAACCCCTTTGTCACAGACACGGTAAGGATCAAGGGACTTGAATACCTGAAGGTGGCAAACTCAAACGGAATAAACCATCTCTCGGTCGGAGCCCCTGTAATACTTGCCGACGGCCTCTTTGGCAATGACAACATCATCCTGCCTGCTGGTGAGATTCTCGGCAGGATTGCCGTGGCCTCGGCAATACATGATGCAACGGCAATGGTGGTCTGCTCCCATGTAAAGGGACATATAAATGCCGGATATGCCGGGGCAATAAAGAACATGGCCATGGGTGGAGTAAGCTCCTCTCACAGAGAGTGCGGCTGGAAATGCGGCAGGGGATCCATGCATACAATCGGAGAGGGAGAGCTTACCTGGAATATAGAGCTCTGTAACTACTGCATGCAGTGCGTGGATATCTGCCCTCTTGAATTAATATCATTTGAAGATAACAAACTCAGGTGGGACAAGGAGCACTGCTGGAGATGCGGCCGCTGTGAAAGGGGATGTCAGGCAGGGGCCATCCACTTGCCGGGAGATGACGAAAGGTTCATGAGGTCCCTGGCAGAGGCCACCATGGTTGTGCTTAAAACCTTCAGGCCTGACAAAATAATATACATAAACTTCCTCACAGAGATCCAGCCTGAGTGTGACTGCATGCCGGCAGCTGATGTACCTGTTGTGCAGGATATCGGTATCCTGTTAAGCAATGACATTGTTGCCATTGAACAGGCCTCCATTGACCTTGTTCTGAAAGAGAAGCACCTGCCGTCCTCCATGGCTGATGAAGGAGTGGATGAAGAGGGCGATATATTTAAAGGGCTCCACAGTAAACCCTATGAGCTACAGGTATCAGAGGCTGAACGTCTCGGTCTTGGCAGCAGACGATACGAGTTAGTCACTCTTTAAGCAAGGCTCACCAACCTGTTAACCTGAAAGGAAAGGAACAAAATATGTTAATAGAAGAACGGCTCAGGGAACTCGCAATAGAACTTCCTGAAGCACCCTCACCACTTGGCTCTTACACCCCTGCCCTGAAGACCGGAAATCTGCTCTTTCTCAGCGGAATATTGCCCCTGAAAGACGGGGCTCTGCTTGCAGAGGGTATTGTTGGCAAGGATGTCGATATTGATATTGCCAGAGAGGCAGCACGCCGGATAGTGGTTAATGCCCTCTCAATCGTCAAGGAGACCTGCGGTCTCGAAAACATCAGCCGGTGTATCAGGCTGAACGGCTATATTGCCTCAGAGACAAATTTTCATGAACAGCCGGCAGTACTTAATGCAGCCTCTGACCTGCTCAGGGAGATATTCGGAGAGAGTGGTATTCACACAAGAACAGCCGTCGGTGTCGCTGTCCTGCCGATGAATGCACCCGTAGAGATAGATTTTATTTTTGAGGTGAGACAAACAACAAACGGGCAACCACAGGGGGTTGCCCTTACCGTGAACTTGTGATGATTTTTAATCCTGACACCCATCACCGCCGGTCCATTCGATTGAAAGGATATGACTATTCACAGGAGGGGTTATATTTCATTACCATTTGCACACAAAACCGATCGTGTTTGTTCGGGGAGATTAAAGAAGGAGAAATGGTTTTGAATGATGCGGGCATAATGATCAAAACCGTATGGCATAAAATCCCGGAATATTATCATGAATTCAATATCCACGAATTTATTGTTATGCCAAATCATGTTCATGGAATCATTCAAACGATATCCAATCCCGTAGGGGCAGGCCCCCGTGCCTGCCCAATCTGTTGCCACCCCATCTGTGCCTGTGCTATCCCTACCCGCCCTATCAATGAATTTCGACAAACAAACGGGAAAACAACAACAAATGGGAGACAAACGAATGGGCAACCACGGGGGGTTGCCCCTACGATGACATTATCCGATATTGTACATCGGGTTAAAACATTAACCACAAAACGGTATACAGACGGGGTTAAAAATAATGATTGGCCTCGATTTAACAAAAAATTATGGCAACGCAATTATTACGAGCATATTATCCGTGATGAAAAATCGTATTATCAGATATCAGAATACATACAAACCAATCCTCTGAAATGGCAGGATGACGAATATTATGCATAAAATCGAACCGTAGGGGC
>BTTF01000109.1:0-6094 GCA_036244995.1 bacterium
AATTTTTTATACACAGACTCTATATATCAATCTCCTGAGGAGACATATGTCTTATTATCTTTCCCTTGACCATATATACTACCATTTCAGCTACGTTGGTGGCATGATCTGCTATGCGTTCAAGGTATTTTGATACATAACTTATCTTCATCGCCCTGTAAACGGTTGACGGATCCTGGGTCATTATGAACATCAGTTCTTTCAACACCACATCATTGAGGTCATCCACCTCGTCATCACGCATTATTACATCCATGGCAAGCCTCTTGTCTTCATTTACAAAGGCATCAATGGCATCCCTTACCATTCCCTGGGCAATCTCCCTCATCCTCGGGATATCTATGTAGGGTTTCAGGAGCGGTTCCTTGTTCAGTTCAAGCGCCCTCTCCGAAATATTTACGGCATTATCGGCAATACGTTCAAGGTCAGTGGTTATCTTCATTGCAGTGGTGATAAATCTAAGGTCCTTTCCCATCGGCTGTTTGAGTGCAATGAGTCTTATACACTCCTCGTCTATCCTTACGTCATAGGAGTTGATCTTATGGTCCGCCTCTATCACCTTGCGTGCCAACTCGGAGTTCCTCTCGGTAAGTGATTTTATGGATTCCCTGATGGAGGTCTCTACAAGGCCCGCCATCTGTAGTAACAACGTGTTAAGATGCTTCATCTCCTCTTCCCGTACCGGCATTATCCAAACCTCCCTGTTATATAGTCTTCCGTCAATTTCTGAGAGGGATTTGTAAAGATTTTATCAGTTCTGTCGAATTCTATCAACTCACCAAGCATCAGAAACCCCGTCCAGTCCGAAATCCTTGCCGCCTGCTGCATGTTGTGGGTGACTATGATGATCGTTATCTCCCGCTTCAGGTTTACGGCAAGTTCTTCTATTTTAGCAGTTGAGATGGGGTCAAGTGCAGATGTTGGTTCATCAAACAGAAGCACTTCAGGTTTCACAGCAAGCGCCCTCGCTATAACGAGTCTCTGCTGCTGGCCGCCGGACAGGGTATAGGCGCTTGAATGGAGTTTGTCCTTGACCTCATCCCAGAGCGCTGCATGTCTGAGCGCCTGCTCAACGTATTCAGATAGCTCCGTCCTGGTTTTTACTCCCCTGAGTTTCAGGCCGTAGGCTATGTTGTCAAATATACTCATGGGAAAGGGTGTGGGTTTCTGAAACACCATGCCGATGCGGCTCCTGAGATCAATCAGGTCAATATTCTTTGAGAGGATATCCATGTCATTGAAGATAATCTCTCCTTCATACTTGTTGCCCGGATAGAGGTCATGCATTCTGTTAAAACACCTCAGCAGCGTGGTCTTTCCACAACCGGAGGGCCCGATAAGGGCTATAACGTTATTCTTATATGCCGGCAAGGAGATCTCTTTCAGGGCATGTGTTCCGCCTGAGTAGTAAAAATCAAGCCTCTTGACTTCAATTTCAACAGTGTCGCTCATCTTTTCCCATACCTCCATCTGATTATCAATCTGCCCAGGATCGTCAGCATCAGTATAAATACTGTTATCATGAGAGATGCAGCCCATGCCTGTGCATGCCAGCTGTCATAAGGGCCCATCGCGTACTGAAATATGCTTACTGTAAGTGAAGCTATCGGCTCATTCATATTTGTAGAGAAATAGGAGTTGTTAAAAGATGTAAAAAGCAGCGGCGCTGTCTCTCCGGCAACCCTGGCAATTGAAAGCAATATACCTGTAAAGATTCCGGCGGCGGCCCCCCTGTAGACCACCTGGGTAATCACCTTGTAATAAGGAGCCCCCAGGGCAAAGGCGGCCTCCCTGAGTGTCCATGGCACAAGGGAGAGCATATCCTCCGTGGTTCTCAGGACAACGGGGATCATTATTATTGCAAGGGCCACGGCCCCTGCCCAACCGTTGAAGTGACCAACGGGCTTTACGAGTATTGCGTATATAAATGTCCCGATTACAATGGAGGGAACGCTGACCATTATATCGGAGAGGACGCTTATCACCCTTGCCACCTTACTGCCCCGGGCATACTCTGCAAGGAATGTCCCGCCAAGCACACCTACAGGGACACCGATAAGGGTGGCAAAAAAGGTTATCATTAATTGTCCCACAAAGGCATTTCTCAGCCCCCCTCCCGCCATACCCGGCGGGACCGGGTCATTGAGGAACAGGGCCGGGTTGAGCGCCTCGATTCCTTTTATCAGGACATCACCAAGGATAAAGACAAGCCAGAAAAGACCGAGCAGGGCGGCAAGCGTACTCAGAGAGAGGGCAATAAAGCTCTCGATCTTCCTTTTTCTTTCCGTTGTCACCTCGAAAACCTCCTTTCAGCCCTCAGGAGAAAGAACTTTGCAATGGCCAGGGTTATAAAGCTCAGCACAAAGAGTATCAGTGCCAGGTAAAAGAGGGATGCAAGGTATATATCCGAATCCGCCTCTGTAAATTCATTTGCAAGGGTGACTGTGATTGTTGCTGCGGCATCAAGGAGTGATGTGGTTATCTGATGGTTATTACCAAGCACAAAGGCAACTGCCATTGTCTCCCCAAGCGCCCTTCCAAGAGAAAGCACTATACCTCCAAAAACACCTAACTTGGAATAGGGGATAACAACGTTTTTTACCACTTCCCATTTTGTAGCACCGAGGGCGTAAGCAGATTCCTTTACAACCTCCGGCGTAAGGTTAAAGGCATCCCTTGATATGCTTGCCGTAAAGGGAATAATCATGATGCTAAGGATGATTCCGGCTGTCAGAAGATCAATGCCCATGGGTGTGCCTTCAAAGAGTATCCCTATGAGGGGTATATGCCCTAAAGTGCTCTGGAGTGCCGGCTCTATATAGTCTGCCATTATGGGGGCAAGGATAAAGAGTCCCCACATGCCGTAGATGATGCTCGGTATTGCGGCAAGGAGCTCAATGGCAATGCCTATCGGCGACTTGAGAAAGTCCGGAGCAATTTCAGTTATAAATACCGCTATACCGATTGCTACAGGTATGGCTATAAAGAGGGATATGGCAGTTGCTATTGCCGTACCGTACAGGGATGTTGCCGCCCCGAAAGACTCCTTTACAGGGTTCCAGTCCGTCGAGGTCAGGAACTTCAGCACACCAAATTTTTCTATGGCAGGGGATGACTCCGTGAATAATACATACAGTATTCCAATGATAAATACAACAACGGACAGGGATGCCAGGCCGGTGATAATTGAGAATGTTATATCGATCGGATTTTTTCTGAAAAGTACCGGCAACTTTTATCTCTCCTCCAAGTTATCAATGAAAGCAAGGAAACAGGGCCGGGTATCAAGTATTACGACAGACACCCAGCCCTGTTTCCTTAAATATTCTTTAAATAAAGCATTATGCTTTTCAATAAATTCCCTGCGCCTTCCAGTACTTTCTGATCTTGTCCTTTAACGGCTCGGGTAATGGTATATAAACGAGACTTTTGGCAGTATCATCGCCATTTCTGAATGCCCAGTCAAAAAACTTGACAACCTTGGGGTTTGACTCTTTCTTCTCCTTTGCAAGGAGTATAAATGTGGCACCCGATATAGGCCATGCATTTTTGCCGGGGGCGTTGGTGAGCCAGAGATAGAAATTCTTCTTCGGTTCAAAATCCCCTGAGGCTGCTGCATCCTGAAAGCTCTCAAAGCTCGGCTTAACAAAGTTGCCGGAGGGGTTTTTCAGTAGCGTATATGCAAGCTTGTTCTGCTTTGCATAGGCAAACTCAACATATCCAATGGAGCGCTTAACCCTTTTCACATAGTTTGCCACTCCTTCGTTACCCTTGCCGCCTATACCGACAGGCCATTTAACCGCCTTTCCCGCACCGACCTTCTCCTTCCATTCAGGACATACCCCACTGAGATATGTAGTGAATATTGCGGTTGTGCCCGAACCGTCAGACCTGTGAACAACCGTAATCTTTTTGTGTTTAAGCGGCGCTGTTGGATTCAATTCCTTTATTTTTCTGTTGTTCCAGTATTTTATATCACCAAGGAATATCTTGCATATAGCCTCTGAATCAAGCTTAAGCTCGCCCGCCTTTATTCCCGGTATATTGACCACAGGAACAACTCCGCCAATCACGGCAGGAAACTGCATCAGATTCTCTTTTTCAAGTTTCTCAGGCATCAATGGAGCATCAGAGGCGCCAAAATCAACTGTCCTGTTTACAATCTGCCTGACACCGCCTCCCGAGCCTATGGACTGGTAATTAAGTCTTATGCCCGTGGCCTTGTTATATTTGTATCCCCATGCAGAATAAACAGGATAGGGAAAAGAGGCGCCTGCACCATTAAGCGTCTCTGCCGCTCCGGCAATGCCAAATGAAAAGATAAGTGTAATTGCTGCTACCAGCGTTAAAATAGTCTTCATATATCCTCCTTAGTAATTTTACTTCTCTTATGTTACAGCAATGTTACAAAACTGTTACAGTTCTGTTAAAAAGACCTTACTTGCTTCCTGCTCATATCTCACCTCCCTGAAAAAAGAATATTATAGATATTAGCATCTGCGTGTTACGGTAATATTACAGGCACGTTAATTTTTCAGGAACCCTGCCGCCTGGAGGGGACAAAAAAAATCCCCACCCCTTCCCTGAGAAGGGAAAGTGCGGGGATACAATTATCACAGTTCAATCCGTTTTGTACTCAACAGACACGGAACTATCTTCTGCCTTTTCCATGTTCTCCGCTATGTTCAACATGTCCCGACTTCTTTAATGCCTCAGCAATGACATGATAAATTACATTCTGCTCCTGGACACCGTGCAGCAGACTTGCGCCGGGGCCTCCGGCATAGGTTGCAACGTCCTCACCGGCATGTGTCTCGCTGTGTTTGGGAATTGTTGCCTCCTGCCTGTAATCGGGTCCCGCGGTATCCACACCGGCAAGGTCAGGCCTGTCTCCCGGGATTGGCATAGCCAAGAGTAGTGTACGGAAGGCCGTTGGAGTCCGTTGCATAATCCGTCAAGGGCTCTCCCCGGCTGTCGTTGCCGATGACTTTACCCAGGATGTTGTTTCCACGGGTCGGATAACCTGCCATAGTGAATACATGACTATGGTCTGCGGTAACTATAACCAGGGTATTTTTCAGATTGATCTTTTGCATTGCCGTCCTGATTGCATTAGAGAATTCGATAGTTTTCCCTCAGGGCACGGAAGGCATTGCCGGCATGGTGGGCATGGTCGATCCGGCCTCCTTCAACCATCAGGAAAAAGCCTTTTTTATTCCTTGAAAGGATATCAATGGCCTTTGAGGTCATCTCGCTTAGAGAAGGTTCTCCGGCAGCATCTCCGGGACGGTCGTACTCATACTTCATATGAGAGGGTTCAAATAATCCAAGCAGGTGTTCTGTATTGTCAGGGTCAACGGCATTAAACCCGGTTTCATTCCAGACATAAGCTGAAAAGGGATATTTCTCCTGCCACTCTTCCGCCAGATAACGGCCATCATCCCTCTCGCCTGTCCTGTCCGGATACTCGGGGTCTGACATACTTCTGGGCAGGAAGCTGCGGCGGCCACCACCAAGCACAACCTCTATACCGTCTCCATAGGGAAACTCTATCAATTGACGGGCGATATCCGGAAAATCAGCCGCCTTTGCATCAGCGGGTAGGTCATGGTCATCTTCCCAGTTGCGCTCAGGACTATGCGCATAGGTCGCAGCCGGGGTTGCATGGGTTATGCGGGTTGTAGTTACCACGCCCGTTGACATCCCTGCTTTCTCCGCTATCTCAAGTATTGTGGTCAGTTCATTCCCTGAAACAGTAGTGTAATCACCGCGTATAACATTCTGGTTAACGGCTATAAGGCCTGCCTTTGTCTTTACGCCAGTCACCATTGCCGTCATGGCCCCTGCTGAATCAGGTACCTGCTGGTTGGTATTGTAGGTCTTTGAAAGCGCCACATAAGGCAGCCGTTCAAAGCTCAGCAGATTCTCTTCACCGGTTCCTCCCTTCATCTGCCCCTCAAGGATTCGGGCGGCAGTGACAGTTGAAACACCCATTCCATCGCCGATAAAGAGGATTACATTCCTTGCACGTCTGTTAACGGGCTTCAGCCTTTTAGCGGCCTCAACAGCCTTTTGTCCATCCTCAAACCATTGC
>BTTF01000110.1:0-5975 GCA_036244995.1 bacterium
CCCCCGGCCCTCGGGGTTGGCACATCATGAAATCTCTGAGGCTTGTCAGTATCTGCATGGTCAATGCAGAATGAGCGGATGCGGGAGTTCTTTATTACTATAAACTGGATTACAAAGGATGCAAAAAACGGCAAGGTAGTTTGCAATAGGATATGGTTCATAACTCTCTATTTTATAGGGAATACTCTTATTTGTCCCACATTTGATTAATCCCGAACACACCGCTATTATGGTCTAATCCGATGCCTGCCCCTGTGCCCCTGAGAATATCAATACGGCAAGACTTTTGTCTACCCCTAATCGTAAAAAATTGGTTCGATTTTGTAAAAAATGGTCGGAACACTCTAATCCGGTAATTTAAAATATCCCGATTCAGCAACATAAGTCGTGTCAGGGCTGCTTAAAACTTGGAACTATCTTCTTGATTTCAGGGATTACATCATCAACGGAATTGCTTTCAACGATATGCCTGAGTCTTGAAATGTGTTGGCTGAGCTCAACCATTGAAGGGACATTTTGTGGAAGGGCTATTCTTAATTTATCATGGAAAGTGGGCATTATCTTTTCCGATTCATCAAAGAGCTCCTCACACAGTTTGTCCCCCGGCCTCAGACCTGTAAACTCAATCTTTATATCTTCATACGGGATAAGCCCTGAGAGCCTTATAAGGTTCTCTGCGAAATCAACAATCCTTACCGGCTCACCCATGTCAAGGACGAATATCTCCCCCCCCTTGCCTGCCGAAGCAGCAATCAGGACAAGCTGTACGGCCTCTGGTATGAGCATAAAAAACCTTTTTATCTCGGGGTGCGTTACAGTTAGTGGGCCACCCTGTTTTAACTGCTCTTTAAAGATATGGACAACGCTTCCATTGCTTCCAAGCACATTTCCGAATCTCACGGTTGTGAATTTTGTAGAGCTATTGGAATTCATGTTAATCCCCAACAATTCAGCCACCCGCTTTGATGCACCCATTACGTTTGACGGGTTGACGGCCTTGTCTGTAGATATCATCACAAAGCTTTCCGTATCGTGTCTTGCTGCAGCCTCAAGAAGGTTTTTTGTGCCAAAAATGTTATTCTTTACAGCCTCAAGCGGATTGTTTTCCATCAGGGGCACATGCTTGTGTGCGGCGGCATGAAAAACAATATCCGGTTTGTGTTTTGAAAAAAGGTGTTCAAGGCTTACGGTATCACCTATATCCATAACAACAGGAACCATCCTTGCCCCCTGTTTTTTCTTGTTCAGTTCAAGGTCTATCTGAAACAGGCCGTTTTCATATCTGTCCAGTAATACCAGCACCGAAGGCCTGTATTCGATTATCTGCCTGCAGAGTTCCGAACCAATTGAGCCTCCGGCGCCTGTTATGAGCACAGATTTGCCCTCAACATAGTCTTCCACTGACTGTATCCTTGTTTTTACAGGCTCTCTCTGCAAAAGGTCTTCAAGCGAGAGCGGTTTTATCTGCGAAACAGAGACATTACAGTCAAGGATATCGCTCAATCCCGCCAAAATCCGGATGGGTAAGTTGAAAGGCTTGCAAAGTTCGTAAATCTCATTGATCGTCTTATGATTCACTGAAGGCATGGAGATCAGAATCTCCTCAGGTTTGTATTTTTCAATGGCTTCGCCAATCATGCTTCTTGGCCCAAAGATAGGGATTCCATGTATTGAAAGCCCTTTTTTGTAGGGATCGTCATCGATAAAGGCAACAGGCTCGTATGCATACCTGGGATTATTCTTCATATCCCTTACGAGCATTTCTCCGGCATCTCCAGCGCCGATTATAAGAGTCTTTTTACCTGAAGTCTCAGACTGCAAATATTCCCTGAGACCCCTTACAAGAAGTCTGCTTCCACCCGAAATCATTATCAGTAACAACCAGTCCAGTGCATATATTGAACGCGGATAAGATATATCCCCAATCAAATACCTGACAATCAGGACAAAAACAATGGTTCCTAATGTGACGGACTTCACGATCCTGGTCAGATCACGAATACCTGAATAACGCCACAGGTCTTTATAAAGACCGGACTGAATATAAAATACAAGGCGGATCAGCAAGAGGAGGGGCAGATAATAGAGGTAACGTCTGAAATCCGGAGGCAACAGGATAGAGTCGAACCTGAGGATGAAGGCAAGATAATTCGCCAGAACAATCTGCAGGAGATGAATAAAAATAACAACAACATACCTGTTTTTCATTAATTAAACCCTTGATTGCCTGATAAATCCAGGACAACAATCCCTGTATATTTTCATCCATCACCCATAAAATTCTCTTGTTTTCTGCACAACATACAGCGCCTGCTCATCCTCCAGCTCCGGATACAACGGAAGCATCAGTGCCTTTTTAAAAAGCTCTTCAGTCTGTGGAAGATTAAAATTACCTAAACCAAGGGTCTTAAATTGATGAACTGCCTTCCCACCCCACTGAACTACTACCTCAACCCCGTTTTCCCTGAGATATGAAATCAATTCGTCCCTTCTTTCCGCCTCGATTTCATAGTTTTGAAAGACGTCATGATAGGTTACCTCCTCCTCTATTGGAGGAGGAGGTAACCTTAATTCCTTAAGGCCGGAGAGTCCGGCATGATAACTCGCAGCAATCTCCCGGCGTCTCTTTATCCGGTCGCTCAATCCAGGCAGTTTGAAATCAAGAATGGCTGCATGGAGGTTATCCATACGGCAGTTAAGTCCCCAGAGGTTTATGTCCGTTCCCTTTCCCCTCCCGTGATTCCTGAGCATTCTTACCTTTTCTGCAAACGCCTCGTCATCAGTAACAACTGCCCCGGCATCTCCGAATGTCCCTAAAAGCTTTGCAGGATAAAAACTGAAACACCCGGTCAGTCCGAAGGTCCCGGCAGCCTTACCCTTATAAGTAGCTCCAAGGGCCTGGGCAGCGTCTTCAATAACTGCAAGGTTATATTTTTCGGCAACCCCTATCAGTTTATCCATTTTGCTGCAAATCCTGCCGTTGAGATGAACAGGGATTATGGCCTTTGTTTTTGGGGTAATGGCAGACTCTACGAGGTCCACGTTCATATTATGGTCATCGGCAATATCCACAAAAACAGTCTTTGCTCCAAGAAATTTAATAACCTCGATTGTTGCCACAAAAGTATGGGAGACTGAAATAACCTCATCACCGGGGCCTACACCGGCAGCATAAAGGGAAAGGAGCATGGCATCAGTACAGCAACTGACTCCGATTGCAAATTTACTACCCACAAATTCCGCAAACTTCTCTTCAAACCTTCCAAGGTCCTCACCAAGAATAAAGGCCCCCCGGGAAAGGACACTTCTGATTATTTCAGTATACTCTGCCTCATGGGCCTTAAACTGCAGCGGATAATCAAAAAACTTAACCTTCCACTGCAATGTCATACCCCTTTATTAAATCCAGAATAGTTTCATATACCTTTTGCGGAGTAAGCCCATGATGTTGTCTCAGAAAATCCGCATTACCGACAACCCTCCTGTCCAACCCTTCTCTAATGCCAACCCGCTTAAAGACTCCACAGTATCCACTCTCTGCAAGCACTTCGGAGACTGCCGAGCCAAGTCCTCCACTGATATTGTGTTCCTCTATGGAGACGATGACATCATGTGTTGATGCAATCTGAAGAATAGTCTCTGTATCCAGGGGCTTAAGGGTATGAACATTGACCATGGAAGCGCTGATTCCTCTTTTGGTCAGCATATCAACAACCTGCATTCCTGAATAGACCATATCACCTGTTGCAAATATGGCAACATCCCGTCCTTCCCTTAATATCATTGCCCGGCCGATCTTCAGGTCAGGGGTTTTATCATGGATTACGGGCCCACCCGTGCTTCCCAACCTGATATACATTGGACTATCATACTCCAGAGAAATCTCTGCGATGGCTTTGGCCTCAAGAGGGTCGGCAGGGACGACTACAGTCATATTGGGCAGGGAAGTCATCAAAGAGAGGTCTTCCAGTCCAAAATGTGTAAACCCTTCAAAACCATAGGTGAATCCCCCACCTACACCAACGAGTTTCACATTTAAATTATGATAAGCGATATCAACCCTTATCTGCTCAAATGCCCTCATTACCAGAAACGGAATAATCGAATAGCAATAAACATTCTTGCCGCATAAAGAGAGCCCGGCAGCCATACCAACCATGTTGGCCTCAGCAACTCCTGCATTATAAAACCTGTCCGGGCATCCTGCCTTAAAATTATCAAAGAGTTTAAAACCCAGATCAGCGGTAAGAACTAAAAGATTTTTTTCTTTTTGAGACAATTCCTCAAGGGTCCTCACAAATGCTGTTTTCACTGAAGCAATTCCTTTAAGGCTCCTTCATACTCCTCATCATCCGGCGAACGATAATGCCAAAGCACCTGGTTTTCCATAAATGAGACTCCCTTCCCCTTCACTGTATGCAGAATCAAAACATTTGGTTTTTCAGTTGACAGAGAACTCAGGGCATGGAAAATCTGCCTGAAATCGTGCCCATCGATTTCCTGGACATGCCACCCGAAAGCCCTCCATTTTTCTCCAAGGGGTTCCAGCCCCAGTATATCCTCTGTGTCTCCCAGGGCCTGCATCCTGTTATAATCCACAAGGGCTGTCAGATTATCAAGATTATGGTGCCCGGCAAACATAACGGCCTCCCAGACCGAGCCTTCATTTAATTCACCATCACTCAACAGCACATGGACTTTATACTGTTTATTGTCAACCCTGGCTGCAAGGGCCATCCCTGTTGCAATGGAAAGCCCATGTCCCAGGGAACCGGTAGAGACCTCTATCCCCCGGCTTAAATCCTGAGCCGGGTGTTGCTCCAATGTCCCGCCGTTGACGGCAAATCCATTCAGGTCTTCCCTGCTCATGAAACCCCGTTCAGACAGGACGGCATACAGTGCCGGGCAGGCATGACCTTTACTCAGAATAAACCTGTCCCTGTCAGGGTCAACCGTGGTCTCAGGCGAAGCATTTAAAGCCTTGAAGTAGAGGGCTACAAGGATTTCGACAATCGAAAAACAGGGGCCGATATGAGGACTCCCGGTTTTATGAATCATATTTAAGACAGAGAGCCGGACACTCCTTGATATCTCCTCATACTGCAAAAAGTCATCCTTAATTTCCATACAGGTTCCTTTCACGCGCGTGTCTTTAGAAGTGTCAGCAGAGTCTCAAGTATTATCTTTATATCAGTCAGAAACGAGCGCTCATCAATATATTTTAAGGCAAGCCTCATCTTTTCCGGCTTGATCTTTTCCCTGTATACCTGATGGGGATCAGGACTTCCTTTCAAAATCTCCCCTTCGTTATGAAAGGTAAGCGAGGCCCAGTCAGTAATACCCGGACGGACCTCCAGTATCCTTCTCTCCTCATTCGTGTAAGTCTCCACTTCCATCAGGACTTCCGGCCTCGGGCCCACAATGCTCATCTCTCCTTTTAATACATTAACAAGTTGCGGCAGTTCATCAAGCTTGTATTGCCTGAGAAACCTGCCAACCCTTGTAATTCTTGGGTCGTCAGAGGCAGTTGAAGGCCCCCCAAGCTTCCCGGCATCAGCCACCATCGTCCTGAACTTGAAAATCCTGAAACTATTCCCAAATCTGCCAACCCGCTCTCCACGGTAAAAGGCAGGTCCCGGAGAGTCAAATTTAATGAATATAATTAAAAAAAATATCAAGGGACCCAAAAGCACAAGCCCCAGCAGAGAGGTTATTATATCAAAAGTCCTTTTCAGAAAACCGTCCAATCTCTTATTCACTTACCTCTCCTGAATTATCCTGAAATACCCCGGAAGCCTGAACCCGAATCTTTTCACCCTCTCCCCTTCTCCGACCTTAACAAAACCTGCCTTCTCAATTACCCTGATCGATGACAGATTACCGCGCTTGACAACATACCAGAAATTACGGCCGGCCTTGCCCTTTGACAAAAGGATCTGCTGTATTGCAAATGAAGCAATACCCTGTCTCAGATG
>BTTF01000111.1:0-5907 GCA_036244995.1 bacterium
CAATTCCTGCAGCTATAGCAATTAACCTGATTTTCATGTCTCCTCCTCTTGAGATTAGATGTTAAATTAGAGTCAGATTTTAGCACTTTATTTAAAAATTTATCAATCTTGAATCACAATTACAACGCCTCTTGCAGAAATGCACTCAACAGTGCAGTCACATGATCCGGTTGCTCGAGATTGCTGATATGACCGGCGTTTGGAATTATCTCCATCCTGGCGTTCTGTATGGTTTCCGCCATTACCCGGGCTTCATGAGGAGGCCTTGACCGGTCATCACTTCCAACTACTATAAGAACAGGTATCTTAATATCGCCTGAATTCTCCAGCATGGATGCCCGTGAAAATATTGCCCGGCCTATGGCAACAATGCCGGGAATCCGGTCAGGGGGTATGGAGAGCAGGCTTTCCTTGAATTTGTTCACAAGGACAGGATTATTTTTAAAGGTTTCAGGTGAGAAGAAGAGGGGGGTAATTGAATCTGTAAGAGAGGCCGGTATTGCGCCTGCCTGTTCTACCATATCCAGCATTCCGAAATACCGGTTGCGGCTCTCCAGGGGTTCCGGTCCGGTAAAGGTATCCATCAACACCAGTGCCTTGACCGTCTCCGGATAATCAAGCGCCAGACGTGTTCCCCACATTCCACCAACAGATAAGCCGACTACAGCGATATGCTCCAGTCCCAGTGCATTTACAATAGCACGGTGGTCTTCAGCTATGGCCTCAATTGAATAAGTCGTCTCCGGCAGTGCATCCGATTGGCCATGACTCCGGATTTCCGGGACAA
The DNA here is from genome assembly GCA_036244995.1 of bacterium. Classification (GTDB taxonomy): domain Bacteria; phylum Nitrospirota; class Thermodesulfovibrionia; order Thermodesulfovibrionales; family JdFR-85; genus BMS3Bbin07. The sequence continues at coordinate 788 of BTTF01000111.1, forward strand.
TGCATCTGTAGGTTTTGCTTAACTCTGCTATCTGCGGTTCCCACATACCGGCATCCCAGAGATAACTATGACCAAACAATACCGGAAAGCCTTTGCCGTGTTCCTCATAAAAAATCTTTTGTCCCCTGACGTTAACGTATGGCATCACTTATCTCCTTTTATGTCATTTTTCTAAAATCGTTATTATACTATACCTGGGAGAAATAGAAAGGAGTTTTCCGGCTTTCTCCCCATGCCATCGAGGTGTTATAATATAAACGCGCAATAATTTACCGTTAAGGACATGATGAAGGAATTGAGGATTACAGCGGGTACGGCAAAGGGAAGAAGGTTGAAGGCCGTTGCTGTCTCGGAAAGGTCACCTTTAAGGCCGACTGCATCAAAGGTGAGGGAAGCTCTTTTTAATATAACAGGCCCAGGGATTTGTGGTGCAGGCTTTCTTGACCTCTATGCCGGTACAGGTGCCGTAGGCTTTGAAGCTCTAAGCAGGGGGGCTGGATTTGTCGTATTTGTTGAGATAAACCCCGTAAGGGTAGAGCTGATAAAGAAGACCGGTCTGGAACTTGGTTTTTTTACACGTATGAAGGTTTACAGGATGCAAGCCTTTGAATATCTCAAAAAGGCCTGTGAGCATGGTGACACCTTTGACTTTATCTTTATTGACCCTTCATATCAATCTGAGGAAGTGATGAAGGTCTTGCCGCTCATTGCAGAGGGAGGGATACTGAAAAACGGGGGCATGGTTATGGTTGAGCATTTTTCAAAGGGGACGCTTCCGGAATCAGTGGGGAGTTTAAGGCAGAAGAAGAGATATATTTACGGTGATACTGCATTGACAACATTTAAATAGAGTCTGTGTATAAATCACAGTTGTTTGTCATTCCCGCAATCCCGAACGCATTCGGGAGTCTGGAAGCCTTCTTAAAGAACGATTCCGGACAAGCCGGAATGACAGATAGAAAAATTGAGTTCATACACAGACTCTAAATAAGCTAACAGACTGAATTAAGAAGGAGTTTGAATGAAAAGAATTGCTATCTGTCCGGGAACATTTGATCCCGTTACAAACGGGCATATTGATATAGTCATGAGGAGTCTCGGTATTTTTGATGAGATTGTCGTGGCTGTTGCCCCGAATCCAAAGAAGACCCCTCTTTTTAAAATTGAAGAAAGGATGGACCTGATTGGAGAGTCTTTTAAGGACCTGGAGCGGGTTACTATTGAATCATTTGACGGATTACTGGTGGATTATGTAAAACAGAAGGGCGGGGTTGCCATTGTAAGAGGACTCAGGGCAATTTCGGATTTTGAATATGAGCTGCAGATGGCCCTGATGAACAGGAGACTTGATTCCGTGATCGAGACGGTCTTCATGATGCCCAGTGAGGAGTACTCTTTTTTGACCTCAACAATAATTAAGGAGATTGCCTCCTTTGGCGGGTCTGTCAAGGGGCTTGTGCCTGAAATTGTTGAGAAGGCGCTGAGCGAGGTATTTAAACTCAAATAAATGACTGATGACGCAAGACTCAAGATATGCGAGACCTTTGTCAGCATACAGGGTGAGTCGAGTTATGCCGGGCATCCCTGTTTTTTTGTCAGACTGACGGGGTGCAATCTCCGGTGTCATTGCTGTGATACCACCTATGCCTATTCTGATGGTAAAGAGATGGATATCGGGGAAATTCTGTCCGGGGCAAGAGACTCAGGGGTAGGGCTGGTTGAGGTTACGGGAGGTGAGCCCCTGCTGCAAAAAGGGACCCCGGCCCTTATAAAGTCTCTGTGCGATGAGGGTTTCAGCGTGCTGGTAGAGACAAATGGTTCAATGAAGATTGATGGCATAGACAGCCGTGCAGTGGCAATCCTTGACATAAAGACCCCCGGCAGCGGTATGGCAGAGGAGATGTTCTATGGAAACCTTGAGATACTCAGACCCCATGACGAGATAAAGTTTGTGATTGCAGACAGGGCTGACTATGTCTGGACAAAGGGTGTGATTGAAAAGTTCGGACTTGCGGGGAGAAATATCCTCCTTTCCCCTTCCTTTGGCCTGCTTGCCCCTGAAGTCCTTGTTGAATGGATAATTGAGGACCGGCTAAACGTGAGATTAAACCTGCAATTACATAAATATGTATTTGGTGACAGGAGAGGAGTTTGACGTTTACTCTTTCTTTTTTGTCTCAAAAAGACTTTTTACCTCATCCATGAGTTCGTTTATATCCTTAAACTGCCTGTAAACAGAGGCAAACCTGACGTAAGCAACCTTGTCAAGTTCCTTCAGGGCATTCATAACCTCTTCCCCTATCCATGTGCTCTGTATCTCTTTTACCCCCAGCTCAAGGAGTTTCTTTTCAATGCCGTCAACTATGCCTTCAAGGGTTTCAGTTGAAATGGGTCTCTTTTCACATGCCTTTTTCAGGCCTGACAATATCTTGTATCGCTCAAAACCCTCTCTGCGGGCATCCTTTTTAACCACCATCGGCAAAACATCTTCAATCCTCTCATACGAGGTAAAGCGGCGTTCGCACCCAAGACATTCCCGCCGCCTCCGTATGAGGTCCCCCTCCTTACTCATCCGTGAATCTATAACCTTGTCATCCAGATTTCCACAGAATGGACATTTCATCGTTTTGACTCCAATAAGACAGACTTAAATTTGATAAAATAATTAACCACTGAGACACAGAGCCACAGAGCCACAGAGAAAGACTGAACAGGATTTCCGGAGAAGCCGGAATGACAGAAAAAAACAACAAATGCTTGACCTTAAACACAGACTCTTAACTAATAACTTCAGGGTTTAATTTGGAGTTTTAGTTGAAATCTCAGTGACTCTGTGTCTCTGTGGTTATCCATATCAATTATCATTTCAGTAAATGGGAAACCTGTTACAGAGGGTAAGCACACGTTGCCTTAAGACCCTCAGCTCATCCTCATTTTTTGAATTATTAATAACCTCATCAATAATCGAGGCAATCTCCGCCATCTCTTCCTCAGCCATTCCCCTGGTAGTTACACATGGGGAGCCAAGCCTTATCCCACTGGTTATTGTAGGGGGTTTTTCATCATAGGGTATGGCGTTTTTATTTACGGTTATCCCGGCTATGTCAAGGCTTGTCTCGGCTTCCTTGCCTGTGATGCCCTTTCCGGTAAGGTCAACGAGCATCAGGTGGTTGTCCGTCCCGCCCGAGACTATATCAAAACCCTTTTGAACAAGCTCTGCAGAGAGCCTTTTGGCGTTGTCCACGACTCTTCTCTGATAGCTTTTAAACTCCTCGGTCAATGCCTCTTTAAAGGCAACCGCCTTTGCAGCAATGACATGGACAAGAGGGCCGCCCTGTGTGCCTGGAAATATCATCTTGTCTATTTTTTTTGCAAAATCCGCCCTGCACATGATCATCCCTCCGCGGGGACCCCTCAGGGTCTTGTGGGTGGTTGTTGTGACAAAATCCGAGTAGGGAAATGGTGAGGGATGTACTCCGGCGGCAATAAGTCCGGCAATATGGGCAATATCAGCAAGCAGGTAGGCGCCTACCTCATTGGCTATATCGGCAAATGCCTTGAAATCAATAATCCTTGAGTATGCGCTTGCCCCTGTTATTATAAGTCCCGGGTGGTGCTTCATAGCAAGGTCCCGCACTTCATCCATATCAATATAGCCGTCTTTATTTACACCGTAGGTTACCGGATTGTATAAAAAACCTGAAAAATTTACGGAAGCTCCGTGAGACAGGTGCCCTCCGTGGTTCAGGCTCATTCCGAGTACAGTATCTCCGGGATTGAGGACTGAGAAGTAGACAGCCATATTGGCCTGTGTCCCTGAGTGAGGCTGTACATTAATGTGCTCAGCTCCAAAGAGCTCCCTTGCCCTCTGAATTGCGAGGTCCTCAACCTGATCGGCAAATTCGCAGCCTCCATAATAGCGTCTTCCGGGATATCCCTCAGCGTATTTGTTTGTGAATACAGAGCCCTGTGCTTCAAGGACTGCCTGTGAGGCATAGTTTTCCGAGGCAATAAGAAGTATCTTGTTTTTTTCTCTCGCTGTCTCGTTAATAACTGCATCATAGACATCGGGGTCAACAATTTTCAATGATTCAAGACTCATCTCTGCTCCTTCATCACTCCTTGTTTCCTTCGTTGAGTTTTGTTTCTATTATTGAAATCTTTTCAAGTCTCCTTGAATGCCTCTGGCCTTCAAAAGGTGTCTCAAGCCATATCTTTACTATCTCTGCAGCAATCTCATCATCTATTATTTTTGCACCAAGAACAAGAATATTTGAATCATTATGAAGACGGCCCATCCTGGCAGTAAGGGGGTTGTGGCAGAGTGTTGCACGGACACCCGGAAATTTATTGGCTACAATTGACATGCCGAGTCCCGTGCCGCATATCAGGATGCCCCTTTCAATCTCTCCTGAAGCGACAGCATCTGATACCCTTTCACCATAATCAGGGTAATCAACAGAGCAGTTATCACCTGTTCCATAATCCCGGGTATCTATCCCGAATCTCTGGAGCAGTGTCTTAATGTTTTCCTTTAGTTCCAGACCAGCATGGTCACAAGCAATGGCAATTTTCATTGAAGACATAATATTATTTAGTGTTCTGTTTCTGGTGTCAATTTGAGGTTTATAGACAACGACACTGGAAATTATCATAAATAACCAAAAGCATTGAAGTCAAGAAAAGAAATATTGTATAATTTATATTCAATCCGGAGAATGGATAAGAGACTGTGTTAAAGTACCTCCTGATGTGGGTTCGCTGATTTCCCGGCAGTAACCAAGATAATTTCATGAAACGTCTCTATTTGTCACCCTGAACTTGTTTCAGGGTCTCATAAATTCGAGGATTTACACAAGAAACAAAAAAATAAATATTAAAGAGGGAGATATATATATGACCGAAAAGGGAAAGGTTTACCTGATTGATGTCACCAACCGTGACGGTGTTCAGACATCGCGGATTTTGCTTCCAAAGCTTTCAAAGACCATGATAAACCTCTATCTTGACGAGATGGGTGTTTATCAGAGCGAGGTTGGTTTTCCAACCCTGAAACATGAGATAAACTATATCAACGCCAATATAGAGCTTGCACGTGTGGGACGGATAAAGACCCTCCA
>BTTF01000112.1:0-5760 GCA_036244995.1 bacterium
TAAAATTTTTCTCTCCTTACCTTGAAAATTGTACCACAAAACATCCTTAAAGTTGTCAAGGAACCAGTGTTTGCAACGACCGCCTGAGAGAATTCATAGAAAACACTTTTTTTTCTCTTTAATTGTTACCCTGTTACTTGCCTATTGTTAAACTCTGACCTTATATTCGTATTTCTCAGGCCGTACTCAATTGGTATCTTGCGATGGAAGTTTTGACGGGATAACCGGGATGAGAAGGAAGCAAGGCAGAATAAGAGAGTTAGGGAGGGGAGGGCGCAAAGCGTTAAGGATAAGACGCATAGAGCATATCAGACAAAGACCAGGATACATAGTAGGACACGGGACTCCTTACGCTTTATTTTTAAACGCTTTGCGCCATGCGCTCTGCAATACTGCCACCCCGAACTTGTTTCGGGGTGGCAGAACCATATTTATTCATGCGTTCTGTAGTGCCGTTCACATTCAAAGGAAACCCAATCAGTATCAGGCCCTTACTTCAAGGATTTAATATACTCTATCAAAACCTTTGCATCGGCATCGCTAACACCAAGCTGCGGCATGACACTGTAACCCTTGACAACTTTTGCATCGGGTTTTTTAATGGACTGAAGAATATAGGCATCATCAGCCGTTACAGTCGTACCATCCGTTAGCTTGACACGGGACCCCACAAGACCCCGCAGAGGAGGGGCATCACCCGGAACACCTTTGCCGTTCTTGCCATGACACTCGCTGCACATCTTGTCGTAAAGCTTCTTTCCTTTCTCTGACGACACCGTGGATGCTGCTGCAGGTGCAAGGGCAGCATCCTGTTTTTTGGCCGGCTTCTGTGTACATCCTGCAACTATCAACCCCGCAAAAACCAACCCCACAAGCAGGACCGATAGCTGATATGAACCTGTTTTTTTAAATATACTCAGCATATGTTGAGTCTCCTTACTGTTTAGAATCCTAACAGTGCATTTAATATCACTGCATTGTTGTCGGAAGCGTTACGTCCATCGGCGTTATAGTTTTTGCTGGAACCGTTGAACTTGAGGTACGCAGTGTATTGTAATGAGAGACGTACATTTTCCCAGGGCAGATAATCCGCCTGAAGAGTCAGACCATTGGTGTCCGGTTTGCTATTGGTTTTAAACCCATCCTGGTCGATCGTACTATAGAAATTACTTCGATCACCCCGTACCAATACCAGGCCGGCGCCCAGCCCGTAACGGTGTTGATAGAACCAGTTGGCATCCATGTTGACGAAATGCGTTGTCAGACTGGGGGTATTTGTAATATCGCTGCGCTTCTCGCGGACATAGCGGGCGTGAAAGGTATAAATTGAGTTGCCCTTATATATCTGGTACTGGCTGTCCAGTCCCGTGTCAAGTATGTGCTGGTTATTACCTGTTGGAAAGAGGGTTTGATCGGGAAGATATTTAGCGTAAAATCCGAAGGTGCCGATCTCGAGGTTGTCGGTAGGCGTCCAGGCAAATCGCCAGTAAGGGGCCGCATCCCTGATTGTATCACCTGTAGCGGGCGTATCACCCTGTTTGGCGTGGTAGATAGCGGGCGTATCCCCTTGTTTGGCGGACTGGTAGACACCCAGATACCCATATACCTTATTGTTCCAATAGTCATAGGCTCCGATGCCTACCACATTGGTCATGATATCCTCACTGGCAAGAAACGGCACTAACGGGTCAACCCCGGTTGAGTTCTCGACATACGGCCACCCGTAGCCCGGGGTACTGTTCCAGGGATCTTCAAATGTCGGACCGTTATTAATATCCACTCCCCACAGGTGCTTGCCTGTTGTCCCCGTATAACGTATATCACTCATATCCATGCTGATGCCGTCCTCTGAATCATAAGTCAACTGCAGAAATGTGCCCAGATGAGGGGTAATACGGCCGGCGTAGTAAACGCCGAACTCCTTGGGAAAGTTAGCGTTTGTCCTATCCTGTCCCGGCAGTGCCTTGGACAGGTAACTCTCATCAGTCTGAACGATTAGCGACAGATTCGGAATCTGGTTGATCGACATTCCAGGCATGTTCCGGGAAGGCTGGACCTTAATCTGAGACAGGTTTGTCGACGTATATCCGTTGAGCTTGAACTGGCGACCGAAGGCCGTAAGCCCCGGGTAGGATGTGTGACAGGCCGCACAGGAAGCGCCTGTCTGGCGGCTAAAGCTGGGAACGGCAAAGGCTGGTTCAGAAGGGAAAATCATAATGGCAATGCCGAACAGCCATAGTGCAACGAGTAATGTGCGTTTCACGGTAAGTCCTCCTTTTTTGTAACAGGTTTTTTCAAGACTCCATTCAATAACTCATTGTCCAGACCTCTGATAGCAGTTTGTTCAGGTTTTTTGTGATGCCATGTCTACAATTGAAACCCAAATCTTACGGGTCGGAAAACCATCTGTTAACACGCAAGCCGGCTTTAAATGCTATTTGCTCTATAGTATCTCTACTGAATTTCCTGCAAATCTCGGCGTGTATGGTTACCCCCCCTCCTGCGAGACTATAGAAGAAACAACAAATGAAAATAAAAAAACTTCCCTGGACAATGACAACAAACGTAGTTTACAAAACAGTTTGCAGCTATAATATTTTATAAATGTGAAGAAATTATGAATATCTGTCCCTCTCCTTATTCCCGCCCCCGTATTGATTCTTGTTTTAGAGTGCGGGCTTTAATAATGGCCCGGCTGCAAGTATCATATAGACAATCAAAGGGTCCTCTTGAAAACCATTATCGCTGCCGTCATCGTTACCACGGTGAAGACTGAAAGAAAAACAATGTCCCCCCAGACCATCCCCAGGCCGGAGCCTTTGAAGAGGATGGATTTCAGTGCATGAACTGCATAAGCTTCAGGATTTACCTTTGCAAATGTCTTGAGCCATGGAGGGAAACTCGCAATCGGATAGACCGCACCGCTCGGGAAAAAGAGTATTACATTAAGAAAGCCGCTTAATATCCCGACAATCCTCGGATGGTTTAATCTGCCGAGGATAACAAACATCAGGCTCAGCAAGCAGAGTGTAGTGAGAATTATAATAAGCAATATGGAGGCGGACTGTTCAATCCCGTTTGTGAGCGGGATACCGGTTATAAGTATGCTCACTGCGAATATCAAAACAGCGATGGCGGTGGTAATGGACAGACCGCTTATGACAAGGCCGCCCACTATATCCAGTTTGGAAAGCGGGGTAAGAAGATAGCTCTCATCAATACCGAGGAATCTGTCCATAACAAGATTAAATGCCCCTGTAGTCAGGGTACCCAGGAAAATGGCCATAATCACCACACCGGGGACAAGGGACTGGAAATAATCCACTTTCCTGTAAAGCTCTGTATTTCTGAGGTATAACCCGCTGCCTTTTTCCCTTACCGGTACATAATCCGAATTTATCGCCTGCAGGGCGCTGTTTACGGTACGGCTTATTGTCTCTGAGGATATGCCGTCCGTATTATCGAGAAAGAGCCCTACTTCCGGCCTTTTCCCCAGTTCCACCCTCCTGCTGAAATCAGGAGGGATAATAAGTCCCGCCTTATATCTTCCTTCCCTGACACCCTCTATGGCAGCTTTCCGGTCCGTGCCGGTGTAGATTGTCAGTGTCTTTGCCCCGGCTTCAATTGCCCTCAGATTGTCCATAATGCGTCCGGCATAAATGCCTGAATCCTGGTTTACCACAACCAGGGGAAGCGCCTGCAATTTGCCCTGGAATGAATTGCCGAGGATTACAAGGTAAATAAGCGGCATGAGTATACTCATGGCAAACACAACCGGATTACGCCTGAACTTCTTCAAATCCCTGTCAATAACTGCAAGCAATCTCAACATATTGTAATACCCGGCATCCTGTTCACCTGCCCCATTTCCGGGGTATCCCGGCTCCGATGAGGAGGCTGACCTTCCTGACCTCTTCTTCCCTTATGGATTTGCCGGTATAGTGGATAAAGACATCCTCAAGTGATTGCTCGTGGACCGTTGCCGATAATACCTTTACACCTGAGGATGTGCTCTCTTCCATGAGCATCGGGAGGTCCTGTGCACCATTGTCAACGGAAATCCTTATAGTAGTGTCTTCAACAGCCACCTTGTGTACAAATGTCAAGGTTCTCAATCTTTCAACAACAGCATCCGGGAGATTTTCGACCGTGAGAGTCACTACATCGTTTCCCGGCAATTGTGCTTTAAGATCACCGGGGCTCCCGAGGGCTATTATCCTCCCGGAGTCAATAATGGCAACCCTGCCGCACAAGGTCTCCGCTTCCTCCATATAGTGGGTCGTAAGGAACACCGTCATCGAATCTTCAGCCCTCAGCTTTTTCAGAAAATCCCAGACGGCCCTTCTGGACTGGGGATCAAGTCCGATGGTCGGTTCATCCAGAAAGAGTATTTTAGGCATATGGACAAGAACCCTTGCAACTTCAAGTCTCCTTCTCATACCGCCTGAATATGTTGCAACAAGGCCGTGTGCCCTTGCCGTCAGGCCCACCATATCGAGAAGATAACTAATCCTCTCCTTCCTTTCCTTCTTGGGGATACTGTAGAACCGTCCATAGATGTCCATATTCTCGTAGCCGGTCAGGTCAAGATCACTTGTCATAGCTTGAGGAACGACCCCGATCTGCCGTCTCACCATATCGGGTTTTTTCACCACATCGTAGTTTGCTACCATGGCCGTACCGCTTGTGGGCTTGATGAGAGTTGTAAGCATCCTGACGAGGGTTGTTTTTCCGGCACCGTTTGGCCCGAGAAACCCGAAAATCTCACCCTCAAACACATCGAAACTCACATTATCCACAGCGGTAATCCGCCCGTATTGTCTGGTTATGCCGGTGACCTCAACCGCCTTTTTTACCTGAACCACTTTGTATCCTTTCAGGTATCGCTACCTCAACCGTCATCCCGGGCTTCAACAGCCCGGCCGGGTCTTCCAGGGCAACCTTGATCCTGAATGTCTTTATATCCTGCCTGCCCCGGCTAACGTCCCTCTGTGTTGCAAAACCGGCATATCTGCCTATTTCTGAAATCTTTCCCTTAAATACCCTGCCGGGGATGTCTTCAGTCCTGACCGCTGCAGGGCCGTTGAGTTTAATATCCCCGATCCTGGTCTCTTCCAGATCAATCCTGGCATAGAGATTTTTCAGGTTAACTATTGTCAAAACCGTCATTCCCGGACTTACTGTCTCGCCTTTTTCCAGCGCCTTGAAGACAACTGTTCCGGACAGGGGACTCTTTATAATCGCGTAAGATAGCCTGGCCCGGGTATATGCCAGATTTGCTTCAGACTGCCTGACGGCTGCCCACGCAGCGTCAAGACGGTTATCGGCAGTGTTTAGCTGTGCTTCAGCAGCATTCTTTCGTGAATATGATGCTGCAAGCCTTGCCTCTGAAGATTTGTAGTTTGCAACAGCCGTCTTATAGTTGGTCACAGCCGCATCCAGGGATTCTTTTGATATAACTTTCCTTGTATAGAGAGCACTGGCCCTGTCCATCTGTCTTTTTGCCTCCTCCATGCGGGCCAGGGCCCCTTTCATGTCGGCTTCGGAGCTTTTAATATCCGCAACTGCGCTTGCAATATCAGCCTTTGAACTTTTGATAGCAGACCGTAATGCCAAGGCGTCGGCTTTTGCCTTCTCAACGCCTGCCTTTGCCTGCTCTACTAATGACCTGAGGTCATTATTGACAAGCCTGAGGACAACGTCTCCCTGCCTTACCGCGTCACCTTCACTGCAGCATATGTACGAAATTGTGCCCGGTAC